>DASRWK010000389.1:0-1864 GCA_035776715.1 Microvirga sp. | reverse complement strand
ATCGGCATAGCGGCCACGGTCTGGGGCGTCGAAGGGCTCGCAACGGTCAGGGTCGGAGATCGCATCAAGGCGGGGGATTACGAAGCCCGGCTCGAGCGCATAGTGCCCCGCATGGAAGCCAATTACCGGGAGGACGTGGCGGTCTTCACCGTCTTCCGGCAGGGACAGGAACTCGGATCCCTGGAGAGCATGAAGCGTCTTTACGTGACGCGCGGCATGCCGACCACGGAGGCCGGCATCATGACCATCGGTCTCGGTCAGGTCTATGTCAGCCTGGGCGAAGTGGAGGCCGACGGTTCGGTGGGCGTGCGGCTCTACCACAAGCCCCTCGTGCTGCTGATCTGGATCGGATCGCTGGTGATGGCTCTGGGCGGCTGCGTCTCCCTGACGGATCGGCGGTTGCGGATCGGCGCTCCGGCTCGGGCCAAGATGGTCCCGGCGGCCGCCGTGCCTGCGGAGTGAGAGATGCGGTTCGTTCTGACCCTGCTGACGGCCTTGGTCTTCACTGTGTCGGCCTGGGCCGTGCAGCCGGACGAGGTGCTGAAGGATCCTGCTCTGGAAGCGCGAGCGAGAGAGATCTCCGCGGGCCTGCGCTGCCTCGTCTGCCAGAACCAGTCCATCGACGATTCCGATGCGCAGCTCGCCAAGGACCTGCGGCTGCTGGTGCGCGAGCGGCTCGTGGCCGGCGACACCGACCAGCAGGTTCACGACTTCCTGGTGCAGCGCTATGGCGAGTTCGTCCTCCTGAAGCCCACCTTCAGCGCCCATAACATGCTGCTGTGGCTGGCCCCGGTCCTTGTCCTGCTCATGGGCGGCATCGGAGCCTATACGGCCCTCAGGCGCCGGCCGCAGGCCGCGGAGACCCTGAGCGAGGAGGAGCAGAGGGCCCTGGAGGCGCTGCTCAAGCAGGATCGCTCCGCCCCCTGACCAAACCTTACCAACATTTCATCTGCGGGTGAGAGTACCGTAAGGCTCGATCTCCTATCTTCCTCCCAACACGAGCCGGAAAAGGTTCTTTCAGGAGAGAAGAGATGTCGGACAAGGTTTCTACACCCATCCGCAAGCGCGCGGCCAAGTGGATCGGCGCGGCGGCTGTCGCGGCCCTGATCGCAGGTGGTGCGGTCGAAGGCGGTCTCGTCGCCCCCAACCCTGCCCATGCCGAGCTGCGCTCCATGTCGCAGCCGATCCAGAACATTCCGTCCTTCGCGGACGTGATCGAGCGGGTGAAGCCCGCCGTCGTGTCGGTGAAGGTCAAGGTCCAGAACGTGGCCAGCCGGGACGACGGACCTCAGTTCTCGATGCCCGATCTGCCGCCGGGCCATCCGATGGAACGCTTCTTCCGCCAGTTCCGCGACCAGTTTCCGGGCGAGCGGGGCGGCCGCGGCCAGCGTCCCCGCCAGTTCGGCCAGGCCCTCGGATCCGGCTTCTTCATCTCGGCCGACGGCTATGTGGTGACCAACAATCATGTGGTCGACAATGCCTCCGAGGTGCAGGTGACCATGGATGACGGCAAGACCCTCGACGCCAAGGTCATCGGAACCGATCCGAAAACCGACCTGGCCCTGCTGAAGGTCGAAGGCAGCGACTTCCCCTATGTCCGCCTCGCCGGTCAGAAGGCCCGCGTCGGCGACTGGGTGGTCGCCATCGGCAATCCCTTCGGGCTCGGCGGGACTGTGACGGCCGGAATCGTCTCGGCCCAGCACCGCGATATCGGGGGCGGTCCCTACGATGACTTCATCCAGATCGACGCTTCGGTGAACAAGGGCAATTCGGGCGGCCCGACCTTCAACCTCTCCGGCGAGGTCGTGGGCGTGAACACGGCGATCTTCTCGCCGTCGGGCGGCAATGTCGGCATCGCCTTCGC
>DASRWK010000388.1:0-3263 GCA_035776715.1 Microvirga sp. | reverse complement strand
ACGAGGCCGCCCTCACCGTCGTCATGGCGGCGAAAGGATATCCCGGAGCGGTCGAGAAGGTCTCCGAGATCCGCGGGCTGGACAAGGCCGGAGCGCTGGACGACGTGATCGTCTTTCACGCCGGCACGAAGCAGGACGCGGACAGGATCGTCGCCAGTGGCGGGCGCGTGCTGAACGTCACCGCCTTGGGCCGGACGATCACGGAGGCGCAGGCGAAGGCCTATGAGGCGGTTTCGGAGATCGACTGGCCTGAGGGCTTCTGCCGCCGCGATATCGGATGGCGCGCGGTGGAGCGCGAGCGGGGCTGACAAACGCCTCGGTTCCTCTAGCTTCAGAAAGACCTCTTCCCTGCAACCAGCAAGCGGTCTTTTCATGAGCAGCGACCTCTTCCCCGGATTCGAGAGCCACTGGATCGACACAGAGATCGGGCGCATCTTCGCCCGCTCGAAGGGCGACGGACCGCCGCTGGTTCTGCTGCACGGTTTTCCGCAGACGCACGCCATGTGGCACCATCTGGCTCCGGCGCTCGCCGAGACGCACAAGGTCGTGTGCATGGACCTGCGCGGCTATGGCTGGTCCACGGCCCCGAAGGGCGATCCTGAGCACGAGACCTATTCCAAGCGCGCCATGGGCCGGGACGTGATCCGGGTCATGGAAGCCCTGGGGCATGTCCGTTTCGCAGTCGTCGGCCATGATCGCGGCGCGCGCGTGGGCTATCGGCTGGCCCTCGACCATCCCGGCCGCGTGGAACGGCTCGCGCTCCTCGACATCCTGCCGACCTACCACGTATGGGAGCAGATGCGCTCGGGGAAAATTCCCGAGGCCCATTGGGGCTATCTCTCCCAAGCTTACCCGAAGCCGGAGGAGGACATCGTCCGGAATCCCATTCCCTATTTCGAAGGGCTCATGAAGGCCTGGTCGGCGGCAGGCGACCTCGATGCCTTCGATCCCCGCGCCATCGAAGCCTACTGGCAGAGCTGCAACGAGCCCACCCGCATCCATGCCTTCTGCGAGGATTACAGGGCCGGCGCCACGCGCGACATCGAGGCCGATGAGGCGGACCTCGCGGCGGGCAGGAAGATCGGGTGCCCGACCTATCTGATCTGGAGCGATTACGAGCTCGTCAGCGGCTCCGTCGGAGACAAGAGACCGCCCCTGGAGATCTGGCACAGGAGCTTCGCGCCGAATGCGCGCGGCATCGGCGTGACTTCGGGTCATTTCGTGGCGGAGGAGAATCCCGGCGCGACCCTGGAGGCGCTGCAGGCGTTTCTGGAGACCTGACGGCATTCGGATTGAGGTCGGCAGGCCGGCAATGCGGTTTGATCGCACCTGACGTGAGGAACCGGTCCCGTGAGCACACGTTCACGCTGCACACGGGATCCATCGCCATGACGCAGCACGACCCAGACCCATCGGCCACATCCGACGAGGCGGCTGAAACCGAGGTCATCCCCCTCACGGAAGAGATGCTGCACATCGACAAGCGCGAGGTTGCCACCGGCAGGGTGCGGGTCAGCACAACAACAGACGTGGTCGAAGAATTCGCACAGGCCTCGCTTGAAAGGGAAACCGTCGAGGTGACCCGCATCCCGATAAACCGGGTCGTGGATCAGGTGCCCGAAGTCCGCACCGAGGACGGCGTCACCATCGTTCCCATCCTGGAGGAAGTTCTTGTCGTGGAAAAGCGCCTCGTCCTGAAGGAAGAGCTGCACGTTCGCAAAGCAACCACGACGGATAATCTCGAAGTTCCGGTCCAGCTTCGCAAGCAGCGCGCCTCTGTCGAGCGCACGGCTGCCGACGAGGACGATTCGAACGAGCGTCGATAATTCTTCCGGGCTCGGGTGCAGCGACGGGAACGAACTCGCCAAGCAGCCATTGACGAACCAATGCGCTATTGCCTCGCCATCGCTTCCCAGTGCGGCAGCAGCAGGATTTCGCCTCACCGGAAATGCATGTGATCTGCGCCTGCAATGGGCGTGGATCGTGGAGATTTGATCAATGGCCAAGACTGTCACCTGTCTCTTCAACAGCGAAGCTCAGGCTTCGACGATCCTTCGCAGGCTTGAGGACGCCGGCCTATCGGGCGGCAAGGTCTGCATGTTCAGCAACTCGGGCAACAACCGGTTCTGGGACGAGTCTCCCGGTTTTGAGAAAAGCGGAGGCGGAGCCGATCACGACCGCGTCGAGAGCTATCTGAGGAGCAACGGCGTGCCGGATGACGACGCGCGGGCTTACGCGGAAGGCGTGCGTCGCGGGCATACTCTCGTGGCCGTGAAGTGCGATGACGGCGAGGTCGATTGGGTAGTGGATATTCTCGACGATGACGATATCCTCGATCTCGACGAGCGGCAGGAGGCCTGGCGCTCGGAAGGATGGAGCGATTTCGGCTCCGGCACCCGAGACATCGACCGCGCGACCACCGCCGGGGCAGCTTCGCCGGGCCTCATGAGCGGACAGGGCGGCATGCGCGACGACAGCCGCCTGACCGCCGAAAGCCGCACGATGTCGGAGGACCGTACGCAGCTGCGCGGGAGCGACATGGGCCGGGGCGACGAGGTCATCCCTGTTGCCGAGGAAGAACTGCATGTGGGCAAGCGCGAGGTGAGCCACGGCCGTGTGCGCATCCGATCGCACGTGATCGAGAGACCGGTCCAGGAGCAGGTAAGCCTGTCCGAGGAACGCGTGCAGGTCGAGCGTCGGCCGGCGGCAGGATCCATGAATGCCGGTACGTTGGGCAACGACGACAACCTGTTCCGGGAGCGCACGATCGAGGTCGAAGAGCGCGGCGAAGAGGCGGTCGTCTCGAAGGAAGCTCGGGTCGTGGAGGAAGTGGTCGTGCGCAAGGAAGCCGATCAGCGCACGGAGACCGTCTCCGACACGGTTCGCAGGACCGAAGTCGAGGTGGACGACGAGCGGACCGACGCCGCCTCGCGCACCGGCACGACGGACGGAAGCCGGTAACCCTCGCGGCCTGCCGCCGATCGGCCCGGAGCGGCGTGCTCCGGGCCGTTTTCGATCGCGCTCTACCGCCTCTCTTCGAAGAACGCCTTCAGCAAGGCCGCCGCCTCGCTTTCCCGGATGCCGCCATAGACCTCCGGCGCGTGATGGCAGGTGGGTTGGTCGAAGAAGCGGACGCCGTTGTCCACCGCGCCGCCCTTCGGGTCGTGCGCGGCGTAATAGACCCGCCGGATCCGGGCAAAGGAGATCGCCCCCGCGCACATGGTGCAGGGCTCGAGCGTCACGTAGAGATCGCAGCCTGACAG
>DASRWK010000387.1:0-1811 GCA_035776715.1 Microvirga sp. | reverse complement strand
CCGACGAGTGCCTGCAGCAAGGAATGGGGATGCGCCTGCATGCGATGCTCCTCGACGATCACACGGCTTCGAGGGCGATTGCGATGCCCTGCCCGACGCCGACGCACATGGTGGCGAGCGCGCGCTTCTTAGCCCGGAGCTTCAGCTCCAGCGCCGCCGTGCCCGTGATCCGCGCCCCCGACATGCCGAGCGGATGGCCGAGCGCGATGGCTCCCCCATTCGGGTTGACGTGTTCCGCATCCTCCGCAATCCCGAGTTCGCGCAGCACGGCGATACCCTGGCTCGCGAACGCCTCGTTCAGCTCCACGACGTCGAACTCGGAGGGCTTGAGCCCCAGCCGCGCACACAGCTTCCGCGTAGCCGGCACCGGGCCGATGCCCATGATGCGCGGCGGCACACCCGCAGTCGCTCCGCCGACGACCCGGGCGATGGGCTCGAGCCCGTATTTCCGCATGGCCTCTTCCGAAGCGATGACGAGCGCTGCGGCCCCGTCGTTCACACCCGACGCGTTGCCGGCCGTCACAGTGCCGTCCTTACGGAATGGCGTCGGCAGCTTGGCAAGCTGTTCCAGGGTGGTGTCGCCGCGCGGATGCTCGTCACGCTCCACCACGACCGCTTCGCCCTTGCGCTTCGGGATCGTCACCGGAACGATCTCACGCGCCAGACGCCCGCCCTCCTGGGCGGCGGCGGCCTTCTGCTGCGAGCGCAGGGCGAAGGCATCCTGATCCTCGCGCGAGACACGGTAATCCTCGGCCACGTTCTCACCGGTCTCGGGCATGGAATCGACGCCGTACTGGCTCTTCATCAAAGGGTTGACGAATCGCCAGCCGATGGTGGTGTCGTAGATCTCCGTGGCACGGGAGAAAGCCGTCTCGGCCTTCGGCATCACGAAGGGCGCGCGCGACATGGACTCGACGCCGCCCGCGATCATCAGCTCGGCCTCGCCGGCCTTGATGGCGCGTGCTGCCGCAATCACCGCATCCATGCCCGATCCGCACAGGCGATTGATCGTAGTGCCGGGCACGGAACCGGGCAGACCCGCCAGCAGCACGGCCATGCGGGCGACGTTGCGGTTGTCTTCCCCGGCCTGATTGGCGCAGCCATAGATCACGTCATCGACGGCCTCGAAATCGATCCGCGGGTGCCGTTGCACGAGCGCCTTGAGCGGGATGGCCGCCAGATCGTCCGCGCGCACGCTGGACAATGCTCCGCCATAGCGGCCGATCGGTGTGCGCAGATAGGCGCAGATGTAAGCGTCACGCATCGTCAGCTTCCCTTCTTGCCGCCATGGGCGCGCTCGGTCCGGGCCTGGAGCTCGCGCAAGGTGGTGAGTTCAAGTTCGGAAGGCGGCTTCGTCTCTTCGAGGTGGTCGGAGAAGCGCACCTTCCAGCCGCAGGTATCCTGCACGTGCTCCCGCGTCACGCCCGGATGCAGGGACACCACGGTGAATTCCTTGGTCTCCGGATCCGGCTTCCAGAGCGCGAGGTCGGTGATTAGGAGCGTCGGCCCCTTCGTGGTGATGCCAAGGCGTTGGCGGTGATCGCCGCCATCCCCGTGGCCGAAGGAGGTGTAGAAGTCGATCTTCTCCACCATGCCGCGCGTCGCCTGCTTCATGGTGATGAACACCTCCTTGCACGACGTGGCAATCTCCGGCGCGCCGCCGCCGCCGGGCAGGCGCACCTTGGGCTTGCGGTAATCGCCGATCACGGTGGTGTTGATGTTGCCGAAGCGGTCGAGCTGGGCGGCGCCGAGAAAACCGATGGAGATGCGACCGCCCTGGAGCCAGTACCGGAACATTTCAGGTACCGACA
>DASRWK010000386.1:0-4852 GCA_035776715.1 Microvirga sp. | reverse complement strand
ACGGTCGAGATCGCGCGAGCCTATCGGGAAATGCAGTGCCGGATGCTCGCGCGGGAAACGAACTTGATGGCCGTCGATCTGAACCGCGCAAAAGTCATGTATGACGCGGATCGGAGACTCTTCCGGGAATACATGAACTACCGCTCGGTGGCCTTGAGCTTCCCCCTGGCGATGATTCTGGAACCGGACGGCACGGTCGTCGAGAAGATCGAGTCGAAAAAGCTCGAAGGCATTCCCGAGCCGAGAGCCGCGGATTTGCAGGATGCCAACGGTCAGGAGCCCTGGTGTCTGTTTCCGCGCACGGGCAATATCGTAGTGTCCGTCCTCAAGCTCGAGGCGCACAACGGACGAATTCTCTACATTGCCCGCGAGGTTGATCCCGGGGCTATCGCATTCCCGCCGATTGCCGAGGCCGGCGTCGCCTATTACGAAGCCTTCGATCAAAAGAAGGCGGGCATTCAGTTTGCCTTCGCGTCCATGTTCACCCTCATCGCGCTGACCGTGCTTCTCTCTGCGATCTGGTTCGGACTGAACTTCGCCAACCGTCTCGTGGCGCCCATCCGCCGCCTGATCCATGCGACGGACCAGGTGGCGACCGGAAACTTTTATGTGCAGGTCCCTGTGAAGCGCAGCGAGGGCGACCTCGGCCATCTGGGCGAGACCTTCAACAAGATGACCTCCGAACTGCGCCGGCAGCACGACGGGCTCACGGCGGCAAGCGAACTCATCGACAGCAGGAGACGCTTCACGGAAGCGGTTCTGGCCGGCGTTTCAGCAGGTGTGATCGGCATCAACGCGCGAGGGACGATCACGATCGTCAATCCCTCGACCGAGGCTCTGCTGCAGACGCCGCGGGAGCAGCTGGTCGGCCGCCCGGTCACGGAGGTCCTGCCGGAGGTCACTCAACTCGTTCTGGAGATGATCCAGGGCCGTCAGCGTCTCATGCAGGATCAGATCCAGATCTCCCGAAAAGGGCGAGAGAGGACCATCAACGTACGCGTCACGAGCGAGCAGACCCGGGACGACAGGCGGGAGCTAGTCATCACCCTTGACGACATCACCGATCTCGTTCTGGCGCAGCGCACCTCCGCCTGGGCCGACGTCGCTCGACGGATCGCGCACGAGATCAAGAATCCGCTAACGCCGATCCAGCTCTCCGCCGAGCGGATCAGGAGAAAGTACGGCAAGGTCATCACCACCGATCGGGAGGTGTTCGACCAATGCACCGATACGATCGTGCGGCAGGTCGACGACATCAAGCGAATGGTCGACGAGTTCTCGTCCTTCGCCCGCATGCCGAAACCCGCCATCGGACAGGAAGACTTGGCAGAAACGATCCGTCAGGTCGTCTTCATGATGCGGATCGCACACCCTGAGATCGAGTTCGTCGACCAGTTTCCCGAAGGCCAAGTGGTTGCACCCTTCGACAGGCGACTGATCTCGCAGGCGGTGACCAACATCGTCAAGAACGCCACTGAAGCGATCGCCGCCGTGCCCGAAGACGAGCGCGGTCAGCCGCAGATCACAGTGACATTGGATGACTCGCATCCGGATTTCTTGATCCTGGCCGTGACCGACAACGGCAAAGGGTTTCCGGTGGAGGGCCGCCAGCGATTGCTGGAGCCCTACATGACAACTCGTGAGGGCGGCACCGGATTGGGGCTCCCGATCGTCGCAAAGATCCTGGAAGACCACGGGGGTGGCATGGACCTCGTCGACAATCCCGCAGGACGGGGCGGACAGGTTCGCCTGTGGATCCCGAAGACCAAGCAAGTTGCAGCGGAAGAGACGCGTGCCGCCTCGGAGCGCAACGAAAATCGCAGAGCAACCCTATGAGCGCTGACATCCTCGTCGTTGACGACGAAATCGACATTCGCGAACTAGTGGCCGGCATTCTCGAGGACGAAGGCCATCGTACCCGCACGGCCGGAACGTCGGACGAGGCCCTGGCGGCCATCGAGGCACGGCGGCCCCACCTCGTGTTCCTGGATATCTGGCTGCAAGGCAGCCGCCTGGACGGGCTCCAGGTGCTGGAGATCGTCAAGGCCCAGCATCCCGACCTGCCCGTCGTCATGATCTCGGGGCACGGCAACATCGAAACCGCGGTTTCGGCCATCAAGGCCGGAGCTTACGACTTCATCGAGAAGCCCTTTAAGGCGGATCGGCTGGTCCTCGTTGCCGAGCGGGCCCTGGAAGCGTCTCGCCTCAAGCGGGAGGTGCGGGATCTGCGTTCGCGCTCCATTCAGGCGAACCGCATCGCGGGCAAATCCATCATCATCAACCAGTTGCGGCAAGCGGTCGAGAGGGCTGCTCCCACGAATGCACGCATCCTGATCACGGGGGCGCCCGGCTCGGGCAAGGAACTGACGGCCCGCACCATTCACAGCATGTCCACGCGGGCGAACGGTCCGTTCGTGGTGCTGACCGCCGCGACGATCACCCCGGAAACCATGGAATCCGAACTTTTCGGAACCGAGGGCGGGGGGGAGGGTGGAGGCCGTCGTGTCGGCGCCCTCGAAGAGGCCCATGGCGGCACGCTCTACATCGATGAGATTGCCGATATGCCGCGGGAAACGCAGAACCGGATCCTGCGCGTCCTGGTGGATCAGAACTTCCAGCGCGTCGGCGGCACGACGCGCGTTCACGTGGACGTTCGTATCATCTCCTCGTCGAGCCGCGACCTGCCTGCGGAGATCGCCGCCGGGAATTTCCGGGAGGACCTGTTCCATCGCCTCGGCGTCATTCCGATTCGCGTCCCGTCACTGGCCGAGCGGCGCGAGGACGTGCCGGAACTGATCGAATTCTTCATGGATCAGATTTCCTCTACGACCGGATTGCCCAAGCGTCGGATTGCGGAGGATGCCATGGCGGTCCTCCAGTCGCACGACTGGCCGGGCAATGTCCGCCAGCTGCGCAACAACGTCGAGCGCTTGATGATCCTGAGCTCGGGTGACCCGGACGCCGAAGTCACGGCGGACATGCTGCCCTCCGAGATCGGGACCCTCGTTCCGACCACGCCCGGTGGGGCAGGGGGGGAGAAGCTCATGAGCCTTCCACTGAGGGAGGCACGGGAGATCTTCGAGCGGGAATACCTCCTGGCGCAGATTGCCCGTTTCAGCGGCAACATATCCCGCACGGCTGAGTTCATCGGGATGGAGCGTTCCGCTCTTCACCGGAAGCTGAAGTCCCTCGGAATCGGCAGCTAGGAGATGGCCTCCTCTCCGGGGTCGGAGCGGTCGGCGGGGCGATCCGCTCCCTCGCCGGCGCTCATCCACGGGAAAATTTGTGCCTGAGGGGGTAGATCGACACTGTCCCCCTTGCCGAATGGTCAACTTCGCCCTGTAATAGTCGTGCCGGTCAACGACCGCACGAAAGCGGACAACCATATACAGGCGGCCCAATAGCCAAGACCGGCGGTGATGGGCTGACGAGGCAACTCAATGGCGGGCGATCGCGCGCAGAATCTACAGGACACGTTTCTTAACTACGTCCGGAAGCAAAAGATTCCCCTGACGATATTCCTTGTGAACGGCGTGAAGCTGCAAGGTGTCGTTACCTGGTTCGACAATTTCTGCGTTCTTCTGCGCAGGGACGGTCATTCTCAGCTGGTTTACAAACACGCCATTTCCACCATCATGCCCGGACAGCCCGTCCAATTGTTCGACCAGATCGACGAGGCTGGTGAAAAGGCCTGAGGTGACTGAACCGCGCACTCCGGGAGAAGATCGTCTCGCAGGGCTGGCCGAGCCTGAGAAGGACGTCGCGGCCGGCACGCGAACGCTTGTGGTCGGTCCGTACCTGACACGAAGGCGTCCACCGGGCACCGGCGACGCCGAGACCGAGAGATCAAACCCTCGTCCCCCCGAAGCCCGGCTGGGCGAGGCCTCGGGCCTTGCGCTCGCCATCGACCTGTCCGTCGTTCAGTCCCTGATCGCGCCGCTCGCTGCGCCTCGGCCTGCCACCTATATCGGCAGCGGCAAGGTCGACGAGCTGGCGGCCCTGATCCGCGCCGAGTCCATCAGTCTCGTGGTGATGGACTGCGCTCTCAGCCCCGTGCAGCAGCGCAATCTCGAAAAGGCCTGGGGCGCGAAGGTCATCGACAGAACCGGGCTGATCCTCGAGATCTTCGGCCGCCGCGCCCGCACGAAGGAAGGCACCCTTCAGGTCGAGCTGGCGCATCTGTCCTATCAGAAGGGGCGGTTGGTCCGCTCCTGGACTCACCTGGAGCGTCAGCGTGGCGGCTTCGGCTTTCTCGGCGGTCCTGGTGAAACCCAGATCGAAGCGGACCGCCGGCTGATCCAGGAGCGGATGAACCGGATCGAACGGGATCTCGAGGGCGTGGTCAAGACCCGCTCCCTGCACCGGACGAGCCGGAGGAGGGTGCCTTATCCCATCGTGGCTCTTGTGGGCTACACCAACGCCGGCAAATCGACCCTTTTCAACCGCATGACGAAGGCAGAGGTGCTGGCCGAGAACATGCTGTTCGCCACCCTCGACCCGACAACCCGCGCCATCGATCTCCCTCACGGCGAGAAGGCGATCCTGTCCGATACCGTCGGTTTCATCTCCGACCTTCCGACCATGCTCGTGGCGGCCTTCCGGGCGACCCTCGAGGATGTGGTCGAGGCCGATATCCTTCTGCATGTCAGGGACGTCTCGCACGGCGAAACGGAAGCTCAGGCCGGTGACGTAGCCACGGTCCTGCGGGAGCTCGGCATCGATCCGGACGACAACAGGAGGATCATCGAGGTCTGGAACAAGGCCGATTTGCTTTCGGCGGAGGACCGCGAGCGTCTCGCGACGGCATCGCACCGTACAGGCGCGGAGCGGCGGCCGATCCTCATATCCGCCC
>DASRWK010000385.1:0-3536 GCA_035776715.1 Microvirga sp. | reverse complement strand
GAGGTGGTTCGGCAGGTCGGGGGTGATGCTCTTCATGGTCTTGGTGGGCGACCAGGCGGGCCACACGCCCTTGCGGCCGACCGAGGCCACGCCCTTCCAGGAGAAGCCCTGCTTGCCGACGCCGACGCCGTAGCGAATCGCCTTCCTGTCGGGCTGCACGAGGTAGAGCATGCGCTCGTCGATATCGACCACGATGGAGCCTGGCTTCTCGGGTCCGTCGTAATTCACCGTCTGCCGGGCGTATTTCGGATCCATCCTTCGGCGGTCGACCAGCGGCACGTCGAACGGCTTGTCGGGCATGGAGCCGACGTACCAGGCCGCATATTCGTCCGCGGGAGCTTCGGCGGGCGCGGAGGTCTGCTGGGTGGTTTGGCAAGCAGCAAGGGAAGCGCTCAGGAGAGCGCCGAGAAGCAGGCGTCGGATCATGACTCAGGTCTACCGGAAAAGAGGTCGCCGAGTACCTAGGGCCAAGAGGGGCTTTTGGCTGTGCCCCTCTTGCAACACATGAATGGGAATTAACCCTATTACCCTTCGATCCGGGAGAAGTCGGCCACCGTGCGCGTCGCCTCGCGGATGCTGTTGAGGAGGCGCAGGCGGTTCGCCCGGACGGCCGGGTCCTCCGCATTCACCGTCACCTTGTCGAAGAAGGCGTCGACCGGCTGGCGCAGACGGGACAAGGCGCGCATCGCGCCCTCGAAATCTTCCGATTCGACGGCAGCGGCAGCCTCCGCCCGGGCCTGGTGGAGAACGACTGCGAGCGCCTTCTCCTCGATGAGACCGTGATCGTTCACGATCTGAAGGTCGGGAGCCTCGTCATAGGCGCGCCCGTCCTTCTTCTCCTCGATGCGCAGGATGTTGGCCGCGCGGCGGTAGCCGGCGAGGAGATTCGCGCCGTCCTCCGTATCGAGGAAACGCCCGAGCGCCTCCACGCGGCGAACGATCATGAGCAGGTCGTCCTGGCCTTCGAGCGCGAACACCGCGTCGATGAGATCGTGGCGCGCGCCCTGATCGCGCAGATAGACCTTCAGGCGGTCCGCGAAGAAGGAGAGGAGATCGTCACCGGTTTCGCTGGCGGCATCCGCGACCTTCAATTGACGGGTTCCCCCGGCGAAGGCAGGCAGCAGACGAACACGAAGGTCGTTGTCGACCACCAGCCTGATCACGCCTAGAGCCGCGCGACGCAGCGCATAAGGATCCTTCGAGCCCGTGGGCTTCTCGTCGATGGCCCAGAAGCCCACGAGCGTGTCGATCTTGTCGGCGAGCGCCACGGCGACGGACACCGGATCGGTGGGCACGCGGTCGGAGGGACCGAGCGGCTTGTAGTGCTCTTCGATGGCGGCCGCGACGGACGGGTTCTCGCCCTGCAGCGCCGCGTAGTAGCGCCCCATGAGGCCCTGCAGTTCGGGGAACTCGCCGACCATCTCCGTGACGAGATCGGCCTTGGCGAGGCGCGCGGCGCGCTCGGCCAGAGCCGCATCGGCGCCGATGACTGGCGCAAGCTCCTTCGCCAGAGCCGCGATGCGCTCCACGCGCTCGTATTGGGTGCCGAGCCTTTCGTGGAACACGATGCTCTTGAGCTTATCGAGACGCTCCTCGAGCCTCACCCTCTGGTCCGTCTCCCAGAAGAACTTCGCGTCGGACAGGCGCGCGCGCACCACGCGCTCGTTGCCGCCGACGATCGTCTTGCCGCCGTCGCGGGCGATGAGATTGGAGGTGAGCAGGAACCTGTTCGCGAGCTTGCCGGTCCTCGGGTCGCGCAGCACGAAGCATTTCTGGTTCGCGCGGATGGTGGTGCGGACCACCTCCGGCGGGATGTCGAGAAAGGCTTCGTCGAAGGAGCCCATGAGCACCACGGGCCATTCCACGAGTCCGGCGACCTCTTCCAGCAGGCCCTCGTCCTCGACGAGTTCGAGGCCCTGCGCGAAGGCGAGGTCCTTCGCGTCGTGCAGGATCATGTCCTTGCGGCGGTCGGCGTCGAGCACGACCTTCGCGCGCTCCAGCGCGGGCACGTAATCGTCGAAGCGCCTCACGCGGATCGGATCCGGAGCGAGGAAGCGATGGCCGTAGGTGATGTCGCCGGAGGCGATCCCGTCGACCTCGAAGCGCACGATCTCCGGATCCTCGGTCTCGGGGCCGAAAGTGCAGAGGATCGATTGCAGCGGGCGCACCCAGCGAAGCGAGCCGGCCTCGGCGGAAGCGGCGCCCCAGCGCATGGATTTCGGCCAGGGGAAGTTCCTGATGATCTGCGGCAGGACCTCGGCCAGCACGTCCGTGGTCGCGCGGCCGGGTTTCTCGATGACGGCGACGTAGAACTCGCCCTTCTTCGGATCGCTCTCGATCCTCGCCTGATCGATGGAGGCGAGACCCGCCCCCTTCAGGAAGCCCTGAATCGCCGCATCGGGCGAGCCGACGCGCGGGCCCTTGCGCTCCTCGCGCACGTCCTGCCCCTTCACGGGCAGGCCCATGACGGCGAGCGCGAGACGGCGAGGCGTGGCGAAGGCCTGCGCGCCCTCGTAGAGGAAGCCGCGCTCCACGAGCGCGTCGGTCACGAGCTTCTTCAGATCCTCCGCCGCGCGGCGCTGCATGCGGGCGGGGATTTCTTCGGAAAAGAGTTCGAGGAGAAGGTCGGGCATGGGAGATCTGAAATCTGAGTGTTGAGGGAACGGGTGAGTGCGTGGCTTTTAAGCTGCCACGCCCCCGCCCTCGGTCTTCAGCCATGCCGCGCCGCAGGCTTTCGCCAGTTCGCGGACGCGCAGGATGTAGCTCTGGCGCTCGGTGACGGAGATCACGCCGCGCGCATCGAGCAGGTTGAACATGTGGCTGGCCTTGATGCACTGGTCATAGGCGGGCAGCGCCATGAGATGACGGCTGTCGTTGGAGCCCTCTTTCGGCTCGCCCGCTTCGAGATACTTGCGGCAGGCCAGTTCCGCGTCGCGGAAGTGGCGGAACAGCATCTCGGTGTCGGCGTGCTCGAAATTGTGCCGGGAATATTCCTGCTCGGCCTGGAGGAACACGTCGCCATAGGTGACGCGATCGTTGTCGCGGCCGTTGAAATTGAGGTCGTAGATCGAGTTCACGCCCTGCAGATACATGGCGAGGCGCTCGAGCCCGTAGGTAAGCTCGCCCGCCACCGGCTGGCACTCGAAGCCCGCGACCTGCTGGAAGTAGGTGAACTGCGACACCTCCATGCCGTCGCACCAGCATTCCCAGCCGAGGCCCCAGGCGCCGAGCGTCGGGCTCTCCCAGTCGTCCTCCACGAAGCGCACGTCGTGCACCATCGGGTCGAGGCCGATGGCCTGAAGCGATTTGAGGTAGAGCTCCTGAATGTCCGGCGGGTTCGGCTTCAGGATCACCTGGAACTGGTAGTAATGCTGCAGCCGGTTCGGGTTCTCGCCGTAACGCCCGTCCTTCGGCCGCCGCGAGGGCTGCACATAGGCCGCCCGCCAGGGCCGGGGGCCTAAGGCCCGCAGGGTTGTGGCGGGGTGGAACGTGCCCGCGCCCACTTCCATGTCGTAGGGCTGGAGAATGACGCAGCC
>DASRWK010000384.1:0-2039 GCA_035776715.1 Microvirga sp. | reverse complement strand
GTGCCGTTTTCCTCATTGCGGAACGGGGCAGTGAGGTTGGCCTCGCAGGCTTGGGATACGCTGCATTCGCCCTCACCATGACGCTGGGGCGTCTCATGGGAGACCGGCTGCGTACGGCTCTCGGCGAACAGCGGGTGCTGATCGCGGGAGGCGTTATGGCGGCTGCCGGTTTTCTCGTGATCGTTCTCGTTCCGTCAGCCCCAGTAAACCTGATCGGGTTCCTCCTCGTGGGGGCAGGTGCGTCCAACGTCGTGCCGGTTCTGTTCTCCGCGGCCGGACGCACCCGTGCAATGCCGCCGAGCTTGGCCGTGACTGCTGTCACTACTCTCGGCTATCTCGGCATTCTGGCGGGGCCGGCATTGATCGGCTTCATTGCTCACCTGTCTGACCTGCGCATGGCTTTCGCCCTCCTGGTGGGAGCGATGCTGTTCATCGCGGCCAGCTTCAGGGTCGGGAAGCCATAGGCCTGCCAGGACGTTCCTCGACCGGCCTTTCGTGGAATTCCCTCGTGCCCGATGCTCTATGGAAGCCTGCGGCCGCCCAGGAAGTGCCGGTAGGCCGGGTTGCTGCTCTCGTCCCAATAGGGATAGGCGAGCTCATCCAGACTGCGCTTCAGCTGCGGTCGCTCATCGATCGGGACCTGGATGCCCGCGAGCACACGGCCGTAATCGGCGCCATGATTGCGGTAGTGGAACAGGGAGATGTTCCAGCGCCCGGACAACCCGTTCAGGAACTTGAGGAGGGCTCCGGGCCGCTCCGGGAACTGGAACCGGAAGATCAGCTCGTCCTCGAGACCGGGCGTTCTCCCGCCCACCATGTAGCGCACGTGGAGCTTGGCCATCTCGTTGTCGCTCATGTCGAGCACAGGATAGTCGTTCTCCCGCAGCATCGTGATGATCTGGTGCTTCTCCGGCTCGCCCTCGGCGAGCTGGACGCCGACGAAGATCTGGGCTTCCTGCGGGTCGGAATAGCGGTAGTTGAACTCGGTGATCGAACGTTTCCCCAAGAGCTGGATGAACCGGCGGTAGCTGCCGGGCTGTTCGGGGATGGTCACCGCCAGCAGGGCCTCGCGGTGCTCGCCGATCTCGGCCCGCTCGGCGATGTGGCGGAGCCGGTCGAAGTTCATGTTGGCGCCGCTGTTGACGGCGACGAGCCCGCGCGGACGCGCTCCTTCCCGTTCTACGTACTTCTTCAATCCGGCCAGGCTGACGGCGCCGGACGGTTCGGCGATGGCGCGAGTGTCCTCGAAGATGTCCTTGACCGCCGCGCAGATCTCATCGGTACTGACGGTGATCACCTCGTCGAGCAGTTCTCGGCAGAGACGGAACGTCTCTTCACCCGCCTGCCGCACTGCGACGCCATCGGCAAAGAGACCGACCTGATTCAGGATGACACGGTCGCCGGCTGCCAGCGCCGCCGCCATGCTGGCCGCGTCTTCCGGTTCGACGCCGATCATCTTCACCTCGGGGCGGAGGAATTTGGTGTAGACGGCTACTCCCGCGGCCAAGCCTCCTCCTCCGATCGGCACGAACACCGCCTCGAGCGGATCGGGATGCTGGCGCAGGATCTCCATGCCGACGGTGCCCTGCCCGGCGATCACATCGGGATCGTCATACGGGTGAATGAAGGTCAGCCCCCTCTCCGCCTCGAGCTGCCGGGCATAGGTGTAAGCCTCGTCGAAGCTCTCGCCATGAAGCACCACCCGACCGCCCTGCCCTCTGACCGCCTGGGTCTTGATGGCCGGTGTGGTTCGCGGCATCACGATGGTCGCCTTGGCACCGAGCCTGCGGGCCGCCAGGGCGACGCCTTGGGCGTGGTTGCCCGCCGAGGCGCAGATCACGCCCCGTTCAAGGGCTTCCCGTGGCAGGCCCGCCATCTTGTTGTAGGCCCCGCGCAGCTTGAATGAGAACACCGGCTGGAGATCCTCGCGCTTGATACGGACCAGGGAGTCGAGCCTGTGCGACAATCGCGGCATGGGATCGAGCGGGCTCTCGATCGCCACGTCGTAGACCCGGGCTGCCAAGATCTTCCTGATGTAG
>DASRWK010000383.1:0-2610 GCA_035776715.1 Microvirga sp. | reverse complement strand
AGACCGGAATTCAGCGCCACCGGGATGCAGGGAAAGCCCAGGTTCTGATAGAGATGCGCCACGCCGTATTTGTAGGCGGCCGGCGCTCCGGGCGGCCGGCGTGTGCCCTCGGGGAAAATGATGATCTGGCGGCCGTGCTGGGCCTCTTCCTTGGCCCGGGCCGTCATCTGCACGAGAGCCTGCGAACCCGCCTTGCGGTTCACCGGTACGCAGCGCGCCTTGCGCAGGTACCAGCCGAAGAGGGGAATCCACATCAGCTCCCGCTTCAGGATGAAGGTGGGGTCGTCGAAGATCGTCACCAGCGCGAAGGTTTCCCAGAAGGACTGGTGCTTGGCTGCCACGAGGGCCCCGCCCGGCGGGATCTTCTCCGCCCCGCGGATCTCGATCTTGGTTCCGGCGAGAACCCGCAGCAGCCAGAGAGACGAGCGCGCCCAGATCTGGACCAGAGCGATGAACACCCGGCGCGGCACCAGGACGGCCGGGATCAGGATGATCAGCCACAGGACGAGGTTGGCGTAGAAGGCGACGTTGAACAGCAGGGAGCGGGCGAACAGCATGGCTTCGTGAAAAGGAAAAAGCGGAGCATGAGGCCCCGCGAGTCGGCTTACCTTAGAGGGTTTCTGTCCGATCCTCTAGCGCAAGGTCGTTTCGACGTTCGCCTGCTGGCTCGGTGCGCCGCCGCTGATAATGTGGGCGACCGAGGAGCGCTCCGGATCGTCTTCGAAACGCGTGCGGACCCAGACGGCCAGGAGCTTCAGGTATTCCGAGGCCAGGATCTTGGCCGTCGTGGAATTGCGCCACCAATCGTGCGGATCGATGGTGGCGGCGACCGGATAGGGGATTTTCTGGAGATTCGGGAGGGCGTGATCGAGCTCCACCAGAGTCCGGGGCATATGATAGTTCGAGGTCACGATGATGATGGTGTCGAACCCGTTCTGCTCCGTCCAGCGCCGCGTCTCGATGGCGTTGCCGATCGTGTTGCGGGCCCGGTAGTCCAGGTCGACGCAGCATTCGAAGAGCTGTCGCTGCCCGGGATTGAGGCGGGAGATCTGATCCCGGCTGGTCTTCTCGTTGACGCCGGAGATCAAAAGGCGCTTGGCATAGCCCTTCGCCAGAAGATCGATGGCGTCCCCGATGCGCTGGGCGCCCCCGGTCAAGGCCACGATGCCGTCGGCCCGCGTCTCGGGCCGAATCTCGGAACGGTCGAGGCTGTAGACGAAGGCGAGAAAGCCGAGAAAGCCTGCCAGGCAGAGGGCGGCAACGCTCCATAGCCCGGCCATCAGGAGGCGCCGGGTCACGGAACTTTCAGCCGGAACCTCCGGATCGCCCTGCATGGTCCAGCGCCAGCCCAAGGCTTCGGTGGGATCCGTGGCGTCGGGCGACGCCCAGGTTTGCGTACGCGAGCTCATCTCGTTCGATGATAGGGGTGAATGCGGCAATGAAGAGGCAGCCCTCATTATCCACGGGTAACCCAGGATCAACCATTTCCGTTAAGAAAACGTCTCACCGTCAGCCGCGACACGATGCCTGTGATCAGCGCCACCAGGAGCGCGATCAGGATGACGACCAGATAGCCGGTCAGGCTCATGTTGAAGGCGCCAAACAGCGCCTCGATCTGATCGCCTGCCGGGCTTGCGCGCCAGGAGCGGGTGACCAATCCCAGGACCGCCGTGAGGGCCAGGGCCGCCCCGGCCCCGATGGCGCTGCCGCGCAGGCCGAGCTTGAAGAAGCGGCGCTGGAATTCCCTGGCGATGAAGTCGTCGTTCGCCCCCACGAAATGGAGCACTTCCACGACTTCCTTGTTGCCGGCCATCGCGCCGCGCGTGGCGAAGATCACTGCGAGGCCCGCCGCGATCAGCACGAGGGCGACCAGGAAGATGCCTGTTCCGATGATCGTGTTCGCCATGGTCGACAGGCGCGACACCCAGAGCGCGTGATCGTCGAGCGTCGCGCCGGGCACGTCTTTCTGGAGGCTCTGCCGCAACGGCCCGAAATCCGGCCGCGCATCCTCCTTCAGCTTGATGACGATGAGGCGCGGTACGGGCAGGTCCTTAAAATCGAGGCCGCTTCCGAGCCAGGGCTCCAGCAGGCGCTCCGATTCCTCCTTCGTGAAGGCCTGCGCCCGCTCAACGCCCGGCGTCCGGCTAGCCAGCACGACGGCCCGGGCGACGTCGTCGTCGATGGCGCGCTGGGGATTGGGGCGGATCTGGATGGTCACCTCGCGGGCGATCTCCGAACGCCATTGTGCGGAACTGGTGGCGACCAGCTCCGCGCCGCCCGCGCAGAGGGCAGCGAGAAAAGTGAGGATTGCGATCACGGCGGCGAGGGCCTGCCCTCCCGCCGAATCCACCGGGACGAGGGGCGCGTTCCGGCTGAGGGAGGCGGGCAGGGCGCGCTTGTCTCCCCCCTTTCCTTTCGGCGATGGCGAGGCTTTCCTCAAATAGGGCTGGGGCGCGTTCATCCGGCTCACTCGTCGATGTGCAGCCGGCCGTCGCCGAGCACGAGGCGGCGCACGTTGAGCTGATCCATGAGGCTGAAATCGTGGGTGGCGATGACGACCGAGGTTCCAAGCCGGTTGAGCTCGATGAAGAGGCGCAGGAGGCGGCGGGC
>DASRWK010000382.1:0-1656 GCA_035776715.1 Microvirga sp. | reverse complement strand
GTCCTGGCAGTCCGTGGCATGCCCATTGTCAGTCGGGCAAACACCCCACACGGGAAAACGTGGCCTCTCGGCAAGAGGTCCGCAGGGATTGCCCAGACCTTGGGAGAAGTGGCGGCTCGAGGTCTGTGTCAGTCATCGAATTCGCTGAACCAGCCCCGGCCGACGCCGAGCCGAACGATCGCAGCGCGAGAGCGCAGCGACAGCTTCTCGCACGCCCGGGCCTTGTAGGTGTCCACCGTCTTCACGCTCACATCCAGGCGGCGGGCGATCTCCTTGTTGGCAAGCCCCCGGGCGGTGAGTTTCAGAACTGCTTCTTCCCTCGGGCTGAGCTCGCGTGAGTCCTCTCCGCGAGTGGCAGGATCATCAGTGGCAGGAAGAGCCTTCTCCGCCACCGCCGGATCGAGGTAGATCCCTCCCTCCACGACAGCGCGGATTGCGCGAAGCAGATCGGCAGCGGCCGAGCGCTTCAAGACATAGCCTCGCGCCCCTGCTTGAAGAAGGCGCTGCACATAGGCCCGGTCCTCGTGGACGGTTAGCGCCAGAAGCCTTGCTCCAGGGTTGACCGACGCGATCTCCTTCGCCAGGTCGACGCCGTTCATGTCGGGCAACGAGAGGTCGATGACGATCAAGTCAGGCGCCGCATTCCGGGCGAGGGAGATCCCCTCCGCGCCGGTTGTCGCCTCTCCCACGACTTCGATCTCCGGCGCACGGCGCAGGAGCGCTGCTATGCCGGCCAAGACGACAGGATGGTCGTCGACGAGGGCTACACGAATCTTCTTCATGGAATTTACCTTCGCTCCGGCAACGGAATCTCGGCAAACAGCGTTGTGCCCTCCCCCGGCGCAGATTCGATCGTCAGGGTTCCACCCAGGAGGGCAAGTCGCTCGCGGATGCCGGTCAGACCGAGACGGGCACGGGAGACAGGATCGGATCGACCTTGGCCCGGCTCAACGGTCTCGATGGCGAATCCGATTCCGTCGTCTTCCACAATCGCGGAAACTCGGCTTCCGCGGCGCTCGACAATGACGCTGGCAGTGCGAGCTTGAGCATGCCTGAAGACATTGGTGAGAGCTTCCTGCACCACTCTGTAGATGGCCGTTTCGATCTCGGTCGGGAGGCGATTCTCGAGGCCGAGACACTGCACATCGACCCCAACCGTGGAGCGGTCGCTCCAGTCCCGAGCGGAGGCCACGAGCGCCCTTTCGAGCCCCAGATCGTCGAGTGCGGTCGGTCGAAGGTCCGCGGCTGCACGATGAATGTCCCGACCGATGTCGCTCGCGACGGATTCGAGCCAGCGCACATGGATCCGTGCGGGTTGGTTGCCGACGTCGTTCAACATTTCGTCAAGCGCATTCAATCCAAGCAGAAGGCCTGTCACGGTCTGGCCGACCTGATCATGAAGCTCCAGGGCGATCCGGCGCTGTTCAGCTTCCTGCGCTGCGGAAAGGCGCTGTAGCAAGTCCAGCCGCTCCGCCTCGGCCCGCTTTTGCGGCTCGATGTCGGAAAGGACACCGTGCATGACGTGAGCGTCCTCGTCCGATTCTCCGGGCTCCCTCAGAATGCGCCCTTTCGCCCGGACCCACCGGGTCCCGCCACCCGCACCAGCCACGCGGAATTCCACATCCAGGGGCGTTCCTTGTTGGAGCCCTCCTATCA
>DASRWK010000381.1:0-5883 GCA_035776715.1 Microvirga sp. | reverse complement strand
GCAGGACGGGACCATGCGCGCCTTCCTGAATTCGCTCGCCTATGCAGGCGGCGCGGCGTGCCTGCTGGCCTGTCTGTCGATCCCCGTGGCCTACGCTCTGGTGCGCCTGACGGGACCGGCGAGAATCCCCATGACGGCTCTTCTCGAGACCTCCTACGTCCTTCCCGGCATCGTGCTGGCCATCGCGTGCATTCTCCTGTTCCTGAAGCCGCTGCCGCTGATCGGCATCTCGCTCTACGCGACTCCGGCGATCATCGTGTTCGCCTATCTCGCCCGTTTCCTTTCGGTCGTGCTCAAGCCCGTGCTCGCCGGAATGGCGCAGGTCGACGTGGCGCAGGAGGAAGCCGCATCGCTCGACGGCGCGGGCCTCGCGCGCCGGCTCGCCGACATCATCCTCCCCTCGCTTCTTCCGGCTGCGGTGGCCGGCGGCCTGATGGCGTTCCTGCTCGCCTTCAGCGAGCTGACGGTGTCGGCCCTGCTCTGGTCTGCGGGCACCGAGACCATCGGCGTCGTGCTCTACAATCTCGAAGAGGCGGGTCTCGCGAGTCAGGCCTCGGCCGTCGCGATCGTCATCGTCGCCGTCGTCATGCTCGCCATGCTCGCTCTCCACGCCCTGGGCCGGTACCTGCCGGAAGGCACATTGCCTTGGCACTGCCCGGCGGAAGGTGCGGCATTCTCCCCCCGCAAGCCGGAGCGCGCCTCGATTCCTGCGGGCACCTTCAGCGCGGCGAGGCCGCAACCGGTCTTCAGGGCGTGAGGCCGAACGCGCGCCTGATCAGCACATCACCGTGCCGCAAGCCACTGAAGCAGCTCCGCATCGAAGAGCGCGCTCTCCTCGAGCTGCGGCGTGTGCCCGCTCTTCTCGAACACACGAACCGTGAGATCGCGGAAGCTGCTGCGATAGGCATCCCATGTCGCATAGGGGGCGACGAGATAATCGTAGCGCCCGAGGGCGAGGAACACCGGGACATCGAGCCGCCCCAACCCTCGCCGGACATCAAGATCGCGAAACGTCTCGCCCCACAGGTGATCGAAGACGGGCATGTTCACGTGCACGCCCTCCCAGAGCGGAGCGGCATCAAAGCCGTGATCGTACCAGCTCCTCGCTCCGAGCCGGATGCAGAAGGTGATGAAGCGCTTGTCGGGTGCGGCCTCGATTTCGGCGGGAAGCAACGCGAGGTCGCCTGCGAGCTTCGCCTTGCGCTCCGGACAGAGGGATTCCTGCCAGTACCGTTCCGACGCGTCCCGATGCGCCGCGCTGTGGCTCGGCCCGGTTCCGATCATCACCACGTGGGAGACGTGCTGCGGATAGCGCTTGGCATATTCCAGCGCCATGTAGCCATGGCCGGAATGACCGATGACGATCACCTTCTCGTGCCCGAAACGACGGCGGGCGAGATCGATGTCGTCGAGCACCACGTCGAGACCGTAATCGGATGGCTGCAGCTCCTTCGCGGTTTCCGCAAAGCCGCGATGGTCGACGAAGACGAGCTGCAGCGCCCTCCTCAAGTCCTGCGAGAAGGTTCGCGGATAGTAGACCGCGCTGCCGATCACGATGGCAGGTGGGCCCTGCCCTTCGATGGAATAGGCCAGCTCGAAACCGCCGGATGAAATGGTGCCGCGCATGATCGCTGCTCATGAACTTTATCTCGCGCGTTTCTCGCCCAAGCCCTTCGGTTTGTGAAGAGCCCCGACCTCGTCAGAAGTGCGGGCCACCCTCACGCGGCTGAGGGGCTGCGGGCGAACCCTCGTCAGGCGATCGTGGGGTCGTCCCCAATCCCGGAACACCCCCCTATGCGTGCCTCGCCCCAACGTTTTAGCATCCTGCCATGGCTCACCCTTCTCACGATTCCTTTCATCTCGCCTTCGAACCGTCCTGGGACGATCTGCGGATCTTCCTGGCCGTGGTGGCTCATGGATCGATGAACGGCGCCGCGAAGGCCATGGGGCAGAGCCAGCCGACGATTGCCCGGCGCATCAGGGCCCTGGAGGAGGCTCTCGGGATCGACCTCTTCCAGCGCGGCCCCAACAACCTCGAGCTGACGGAGGCGGGCCGAGCGATCTTCGAGTCGGCTTCTCCCATGGGAGAAGCCGCAAGCGTCGTGGCGCGCACGGCCTCCGCTCACCGGCCCGATCCGGATGCGCCCGTGCGCGTGACCGCGACCTCCTCGGTCGCCCTGTTCCTGTCCCTGCATTCGGCGGAACTGCACAAGGCCGCCGAGCCCGTGGAGATCGCCTACATCCCCACCCGCCGGAGGCTCGACCTCGCCTCGGGCGAGGCCGACATCGCGCTTCGCATGCGCGTCCTGCCCGACGGCACCGACGATCTCGTGGCGCGAAAGGTGGGGCAGATCGCCTTCGCCGTCTACGCCACCACCGAGGACCCGGCATCCGTCATCGCCCCGCCGGAGGATCCGACCCTGTCCCGACAGGCGGCCTATGTGGCCGAATTCGCGCAAGGGCGCACGATCGCCGCCCGCATCGGCGACATGCCGATCCGCTATCAGGCCGCGAAGGCCGGTCTCGGCGCGGCATTCCTGCCCTGCTGGCTCGGCGATTCCGATCCCGATCTCGTCCAGGTGGTCAAGCCCGAAGGCGACCTGATCGAGGACGTGTTCCTCGTCATGCACCGCCGCAGCCGCAACCGCCCCAACGTGATGCGCGTGGCGAATGCGCTGGCAACTCTGTTCAAGCGCAATCAGAAGGCGCTGGCGGGAGGGTGAGGAGTCTCACGGGTGCCGCCAGCCCTCTGTGAGGCTGCTTCCGAATGGGCGGCGCGGCCATCCCGATCGGAACAGCCCGCACTTCGCCGATCGGGAGCACCGGCACAAGGCCGGTAATGATGCGGCGAGAGCTGGTTCAAGCGCCCACCCTTGGCCTCACTCCTGCCGATGCGCCATTGAGATTTACTTCGCGGCGCCCTTCGCCCGCTTCCTGTCGGACGCTTTCTGCCCTCCCGGCAGATCGCCCAAGGCATGGGCCAGCACCTTCTTCATGGCGCCGGGCAGCGCCTCTTCGTGCAGCTGGAGGCGCGGCGTCCAGCGCATGTCGTGCGGCGCGGGCGTGCCCTTGGCGACCTTTGCGAAGAGCACCGTCAGCTCCAGGGGAAAAGGCGTGAACACGTGGCGCACCGTGCCGGGCAGCCGTTGCCAGCGTGCCTCGATGGGGGCGTCGAGCACGGCGCGGGAGGTTTCGTAATCCGGCAGCCAGTCGCTCGTGGGCGGCTCGGCCATGCCGCCGAGCAGTCCCGTCGGCGGACGGGTGCGCAGAAGGATCGTGTCGTCGGCGCGCAGCACAACGAAGGCCGCGCCCTTGCGCAGCGGTCCGGTCTCCTTCTTCTGCTTCTTCGGGAACGTCTCCTGAAGGCCCGCGGCGCGGGCCTGGCACGGCCTCATCCAGGGACAGAGCGCGCAGGCCGGGCGCTTGGGCGTGCAGATCGTCGCGCCGAGATCCATGAGGCCTTGCGCGAAATCGCCGGGCCTGTCCGCGGGCACGAGCTCCTCCGTTAGGGAACGGATGAGGGACTTCGCCTTGGGCAGCGGCTCCTCGACCATGAAGACGCGGGACATGACCCGCTCCACATTGCCGTCCACCGCCGCCGCCTTCTCGTTGAACGCGATGGCGGCCACGGCCGCCGCCGTATAGGCGCCGATGCCGGGGAGCCTCAGGAGCTCGGCTTCGGTCGAGGGGAAGAACCCTCCGTGCTTGTCCACGACAGCCTTGGCGCAGGCATGGAGATTGCGGGCGCGGGAATAGTAGCCGAGACCCGCCCAGGCCTGCATGACCGATTCGGTCGGAGCCCCGGCGAGGGCCTCCACGGTCGGGAAGCGATCCAGGAAATTCTGGTAGAAGGGTTTGACCGCCGCCACCGTGGTCTGCTGCAGCATGATCTCCGAGAGCCAGACGCGGTAGGGGTCGGCGGCCTCGCCGGTCTTGGCGCGCCAAGGCAGCTCGCGCCGGTGACGGTCGTACCAGGCAAGCAGATCCTGCGGGTCGGGCTTGGTCGCGCTCGGGGCGGGCGTTAACATGAGATTTGGAATAGCGATCTACACCGGATATTCCAACGCGGCTTTTGGACATTCAACATGAGACGACCGAGGCCCCTCGCCCGCCCCCTTGCCGAGTTTCTCGACGTCTGTCTCTCTCCGAGCCTGGCGGCGCAGGGCTTTGCGACCTCCGACGTGATCATGGCCTGGCCCGACATCGTCGGCGAAAGGC
Source organism: Microvirga sp. (assembly GCA_035776715.1). Lineage (GTDB taxonomy): Bacteria > Pseudomonadota > Alphaproteobacteria > Rhizobiales > Beijerinckiaceae > Microvirga. The sequence goes on along the minus strand of DASRWK010000381.1, from coordinate 1,665 downwards.
TCGCCGCCTTCACCCAGCCGCTCAAGATCGAGTGGAAGCGAAAGCCTCCCCACGGGGATCCGGAGGCGCGCCCGGAGCCCGCGACCCTCGTGGTGCGGGTGGAAAGCGCCTTCGCGCTCGAGCTCCAGCACATGGCCCCCACGGTCATCGACCGGGTGAACACCTATTACGGCTGGCGCTGCATCGGAAAGATCGTGCTGAAACAAGGCCCCGTGCGGCGGGTTGAGAGGAAGCAGCCCCCGGCGCCCAGCCTCACGCCGATCGAGAAGGCCAAGGTCAGCTCCGCCATCGACGGCATCGCGGAGGACGGCCTCAAGGCCGCCCTCGACCGGCTGGGCCACGCGATCGTGGGCAACAGGCGATCGTAAGAAGGCGATCGTCAGCCCCGGTTCACGCACGAAAGAGTGAGATGGGCGGCGCTTGCCTTGGGCGGCGTCTCATTTTACCGCAAAGCAGCATCTCTTCAGGAGTTCTCCCCCCATGATCACCCGGCGTCAGACGCTTCAGCTTCTCGGGACCGCAGCCGTTACCGCCTATCTCGCCACGAGCCTCCCCGCCCTGGCGCAGAACGTGGCCGTTCAAGACCTCGCCGTCGAGGGTCCCCTCGGCGACGTGGCCCTCGGGCCGGAGAACGCCAAGGTGACGATTATCGAGTACGCGTCGCTCACCTGCTCCCACTGCGCCAATTTTCACGCCACCACCTGGCCGGAGCTGAAGAAGCGCTACGTCGATACGGGCAAGGTCCGCTTCATCCTGCGCGAATTCCCTCTCGATCCCCTGGCGACGGCCGGGTTCATGCTCGCGCGCTGCGACGGGAACGACAAATATTATCCGATCACGGACATGCTGTTCGAGCAGCAAAAGAACTGGGCCTTTGTGGACAAGCCCCTGGACGCCCTGCGTCAGTTCATGAGGCAGGCGGGTTTTTCACAGGAAAAATTTGATGCTTGCCTCCAGGACCAGAAACTTTATGACGCAGTCAATTCGGTGAAGAACCGGGGTATGGAGCAGTTCAATGTGGACTCCACCCCGACTTTCTTCATCAATGGTCAGCGCCATCCGGGAAGCCTCTCGATCGATGAGATTGAAAAGGTCATCAAACCTCTGCTGGGCGAGTAAGCCCCTGAAACCGGCCCTCCGGGGGCCGGCCGGGAAGGCGCGTCCATGAAGCTGACGCGCCTTCGCATCGCAGGGTTCAAGACCTTCGTCGAGCCGACCGACTTCCTGATCGAGCCGGGCCTGACCGGCGTGGTCGGGCCGAACGGCTGCGGCAAGTCCAACCTCGTGGAAGCCCTGCGCTGGGTGATGGGAGAGAACTCCCACAAGAACATGCGCGCCACGGGGATGGACGACGTCATCTTCTCCGGCTCCGGCAGTCGCCCGGCCCGTAACTGGGCCGAGGTGATGCTCACCATCGACAATGCCGAGCGCACGGCCCCGGCCGCCTTCAACGATACGGACATCCTCGAAATCTCGCGCAAGATCGAGCGCGAGGAAGGCTCCACCTACCGGGTGAACGGCAAGGAGGTGCGCGCCCGCGACGTGCAGATCCTGTTTGCGGACGCCGCCACCGGGGCGCGTTCGCCCGCCCTCGTCCGCCAGGGCCAGATCAGCGAGATCATCTCCGCCAAGCCTCAGTCCCGCCGCCGCATCCTGGAAGATGCA
>DASRWK010000380.1:0-2241 GCA_035776715.1 Microvirga sp. | reverse complement strand
CCTCGTCTGGCCAGTTCTGCCAGCAACATGGACTTTCCGCCGCCTGAACAGCCAGAAATCACGACAAACCGTTCCATCGACCCTCTTCCGTCATCGTGCATCAAACCGGACCGTCCATGCCATTCCTCCTTGCCAGCGAGTTCATGTCAGCGCCGCGTGGGACGTGTACAGGCCGAGCAGAAGGAGACCGGTGAAGAAAACCTTCCGGAACGCCCCCGGCTCCAGCCGATTCCTGAGGAGCTGCCCGGCATGCATGCCGACCAAGGATGCGAGAAGCGCAAGGATCGACGTCGTTGCGAACGACATCTCGACTCCGCCATGGCGATAGAGCGCGGCCGCCAGGGCGAGGGTTGAGACCGTGAAGGAGAGCCCGAGCGCCTGGATCAGGTGGTCCTTCGCGAGACCGAGCGATTGCAGGTACGGGACGGCCGGGATGACGAAGACTCCCGTGGCCCCGGTGATGATTCCGGTCACGAACCCGACGGTCGGCGAAGCCCAGATCTCGTGTTTTTCCCTTACCTGAAATGTCCTGCCGAACAATCCCAGGAACCCATAGGTGGCGAGCGCGAGCCCAAGTGCGCCGCCCGCGACACCGGAAGGGTCCCCGACGAGCAGCCGGATGCCGATGAACGTCCCGACGACCACCGCCACCATCATCGTCCACAGACGCCGGAGCAGGTGGCGCATGTCCGGTCCGGCTACGAGTTGCCAAACGTTCGTCACCAGCGACGGCACAATGAGGATCGTCGCGGCCTCCACGGGCGGCATGACGAGGACGAGGAGCCCCATGGCGATCGTCGGCAGCCCCATGCCGATGATGCCTTTGGTCAGGCCTGCGAGCAGGAATACCGCGAGGACGAAGAGGGTTGGTGCGTCCATGCCAATCACCGGGACCGACACGGCACGTCGAGAATGGCGGCTTCGACTAGGGACGTGGCGATCTCCCCCAAAATTTCCCCATGAAGGCTTGCCCGATCCCGCCCCCTATTATGGCTGCCGCCGAGATCGCCGTCGATGCACAGGATCTCGTCACCGGGTCGATGGGCCTTGAGGATGGCGTAACCTTCGGGCTTGCCCTCGCTCAGGAAGCTGTCGTGGCTGGCATCCGCGATATCGACATATCTGGTCATGGCCGGAACGCCGGACACGAGACGTCTGGCCTCAGGGCTCGGGTCCATGGCCGGGTACTTGCCTCCTGCACCGAGCGCCAGAACCGGAATCCCGACCCTATCCAGGCCTTCCTTCATCATGGCTCCGGTGGATGCCGGATCATGCGCAACGAAGGCCGACACGCGCGGGGCGCGAAGATCCTGCTCATACGGTGCCGATGGGGCGGCATCCCGGCCGGCGACCACTGATGCGAAGCCTATTCGGCGCATATCGGAACTCCTCTTTCGTACCGGAAGGTTTCATCATGCCGTGCCGTTCCTCCGTCTCAGGAGTGCGGCGGCCGCCAACGCAACGAGGGCCATGCCGCAGCAGACGCCGATCGCGGTCCTCTCGCCGAACCGTTCGATGACGAAGGCGAACAGGAGCGGAGAGGCGGCGGAGAAAAGGAAGCCCGGCACCAGGAGCTTGCCGACATAGGCGCCGTAGGTCGCAGGATCGAACAGGACGAGCGGCACGGTTCCCTGGCTGATGGTGACGAGCCCGTTCCCGGCACCGAACAGGAGAGCGAACACGAAGGCGGCGGCGAGCATCTCCGATGTCATCAGGCCGATGGCGAAGGAGATCGGCAGCAGCGCCACCGCGATCAGGTAGAGGTTCAGCGGGTGCAGGCGGGCACCGAAGAGCACCTCTCCGAGCCGTGCGCAGAACTGGCCGATGCCCCGCAGGGTGCCGACGCCGACCGCTGTGGCGGCCGCAACCCCCAGTCCCTCGAGGATGCCGATCATGTGCGCCGACATCGCGGAGCTGAGCACGTTCGTCATCACGACGATGAGGCAGAACAATCCGGCGGTGAGCATACGGTCCCGGGCAGGGGATTGCTTCGCGGATGGGTCGGGGAAGGGCTTCCCGTCGGTTGCCGCGGAATGGCGATCCTTCGGAATGGCGAGGTAGAGGGGAACTGTCAGGAGCGCGAACCCGGCATAAGCAACGAGAGCCCCGCGCCAGGTGAAATGGCTCGCGAGGAAGAAGCCTATCGGCCAGAACACGCTCGACGAGAGGCCTCCGAACAAGGTGATCTGGGACATTGGGCGCCGGGCCTCGGGGCCCCCGAGCCGCGCCAGCGCGGCGAAT
>DASRWK010000379.1:0-2701 GCA_035776715.1 Microvirga sp. | reverse complement strand
CAGGGCAACGAACCTGCCCGACGGGGCGCCGGACTGGGACGAGCCGTTCGAAACGGAGATCGAGCAGGTTTTCCAGGCGGCCATGCATGCCCTTAAGATCCATGATTGGCCGCAGCAGGAGCCCTATGCACAGACGATCGCCATCGATGTGACGATCGCGGGAATCGAGCGGCCGTTGGGTTACGGCGACGAGGTGATGAGCACCCGGGAGGCTCTGCACGAGGATCTCTATTTCTCCGCTCTCGAATGGTTTCACCACCGGGCGGGACGGGCGCTCGACGACCGCACCCTGATGCCGGGGCGGATCGTGCCGGACATCCGCGGTGGGGACGGCGAGGCCTGGGTTCATGTGGCCCTGCGGGCCTTTGCACCGCCACGGGATCCCGAAAAGCCTCTTCAGGATCTGGAACGGGCGGAGGCCCCTCCCGGATTGCTCCAGATCGAGCAGGAGCTCGCCGCTCTGCCGGGCGACGGGTTTCAATCGATCTCGTGCGAAGGGCGGTTCGTGCGCGGCATTTATCGGAGCGGCCCACGCGCCGCAATTCTCGTCACGAGCGGACAGCACGCCAACGAAACCTCCGGGCCCGTAGGGGCTTTCAGGGCCGTACGCCGTCTGCTTGCCAACCCCGATGCCAACATCGCCTTCATCCCGGTTGAGAACCCGGACGGCTATGTCCTTCACGGGAGGCTCTGCGAGAACAATCCTCGCCATCTGCACCATGCGGCGCGCTATACCTCGCTCGGCAGCGACCTGGAGTACGGACCCGAGGAGCCGGTTCATGAACTCGGCGCCAGACGCAAGGCGCTGGAGCTGTCCGGCGCGCAGCTGCACGTCAATCTGCACGGCTATCCGGCTCATGAATGGACGCGTCCGTTCACGGGCTATCTCCCGCGCGGTTTCGAGCAATGGGCGCTTCCGAAAGGCTTCTTCCTCATCCTGCGGTATCACCCGTCTTGGTCGGGGACGGCGCGGACGTTCATCGAGGCTGTCACGCGGGGGCTTTCGGCGGTGCCCGGACTGGCCGACTTCACCCGTCGCCAGCTTGAGCTTTGCTCTGCTCATTCGGGCACTGCGCCCCATGAGATGATCAACGATGTGCCCTGCCTGCTGGCGGCGCAGGAGCGCCACCCGACGCCGCTGACGTTGATCACCGAGTTCCCCGACGAGACGATCTACGGCGAGGCTTACCGCTTCGCTCACACGGTGCAGATGGCAACGGTCATCGCTGCGGAGGAGGCTTTCGCGACGATCATGGAGGCCGGAGCATCGGACGCATTGGCGGAATCCGCCATCGGGGACGATCCGACGCCCCGCTCCTCCTGAGCGACACCTCGTTCATGCGCACCTTCGGTTCCGCACGGGCGCAAGGCCTGATCTTCGCCGGAACAGGACACCCAAGCCGCCGTTAGAGGAGAAACATTCTCCCCGCTCGAGGTGCGACGATGGCGCGTTTTTCCTGGAAGCAGAATGAGAACGAAGCCTCGATCAAGGAGGCGATCGGTGTCGTACGTGACCACGGAGAGCCTCTGCCTCCGATCGAGGACGAGGAAGAATTCGGCGCGATGTTCGACCGCTTCGCCGATGCCCGAGTGGTGCTTCTCGGCGAGGCGACCCATGGCACCTCCGAATTCTACCGGGCCCGCGCTGCCATCACGCGGCGGCTTATCGAGCGCCACGGGTTCAACATCGTGGCCGTCGAGGCCGACTGGCCCGATGCGTCGCGCATCGACGCCTATGTGCGCCATCGCCGCGTGCCCGACGGGGATGATGTCGCCTTCGAGCGCTTTCCCACCTGGATGTGGCGCAACGAGGAAGTCTATGACTTCGTCAACTGGATGCGCGCCCACAACAAGGAGCGTCCTGAGAACGGCCGCGCCGAGTTTCGCGGGCTCGACGTCTACAGCCTCAACTCGTCCATACGCGCGGTGCTCGACTACCTCGACAAGGTCGATCCCGAAGCCGCGAGGGAGGCGAGGGGGCGCTATGGCTGCCTGAGCCCCTGGCAGTCGGATCCTGCGCGTTACGGCCGAGCCGTCGTCACCGGGCAGAAGAAGCCCTGCGATGAAAAATTGCTCCGCCAGCTCCAGGAGATCCTCGACAAGCGTATCGATTATCTCAAGGACGATGGCGGCGAGCAGTTCTTCGATGCGGTGCAGAACGCCAAGATCGTCCATGCGGCGGAACATTACTACCGAATCATGTACCAGGTCGCGACGGAATCCTGGAACCTGCGCGACCGGCACATGTTCGACACCCTCCAAAGCCTGCTGGCGCGCCGCGAGAACGCCAAGGCGGTGGTCTGGGCGCACAATTCCCATATCGGCAATGCCTCGGCCACCGCCATGGGGTGGCAGGGCGAGTTCAATATCGGCGAGCTGTGCCGCAAGGCCTATCGCGAGGAGGCGGTTCTCATCGGCTTCGGCACGGATCGGGGCACCGTGGCTGCCGCCGACGATTGGGACGAGCCTATGCAGGTCAAGACGGTGCTGCCCGCCCGGCCTGACAGTCATGAGCGGATCTTCCGCGATACGGGCCTCGGGTCTTTCCTGACCGACTGGCGGGAGAACCTCCAGGAGGATTTGAAGGGGGCGCTGTCGCGTCCGCGCCTGGAGCGGGCCATCGGCGTGGTCTATCGACCGGACACCGAACTCTACAGCCATTATTTCGAAGCGATCATGGCCGAGCAGTTCGACGCCTTCG
>DASRWK010000378.1:0-5828 GCA_035776715.1 Microvirga sp. | reverse complement strand
CCTGACCGATATGGGACACGGCATCGAAATCCAACCATCCCGACAGGGTCGTCGGTCCGACGGACGTCATCCCCTCGACATTGAACGGGCCCGGCATGACGACGCCTACCCCGAGAAGCTGCGGAACAGGGGGCTTCAACTGCGCCTGAGCCGCCTCGATCTCGGCTTTGATGATCGGGAGCACCGCATCGGGATCGTTCCGCTGGATCGCAAGGGTCCGCTGGGCGCGAACACGGCCACCGACATCCACGAGGAGGGTGGAAATGTGCTCGGCGGCAATCTCGAGACCTGCGGTCATGCCGCCGTCAGGGTTGACGGCGAACTGAATCGGCGGGAGGCCGCGACCTGCCCGGAGGCGCCCGGTCTTGATGAGCAGGCCGTCCGCGACGAGTTCATCGACGATGTTCGAGACAGCCTGAGTGCTCAGGTGCGCATGACGCGAGATCTCCATTCGCCCGACGGGGCCGAGCTGACGCACGACGTCCAGCACCACCCGGCGATTGTGAGAGCGGTTGCGCTCCGGATTGCTTCCGATCGTCGATGACGTCCCGGCCTTGGATTTTCGCGGCATCCCCGACACTCCATTGCGTTACGATGGCGCGATAAAAAGAATAACTCAAGTGAATTATGTTATTGACACATCGCCGACGCTGGAGGAGCCTTGGCACCGGAACGGTCCTAGACCGGCACCAGCGAAAAGTCGGCGTCTCGCGCCGAGCAATAAGGGAGAGGGATATGCGTTTTCGTCATCTGTTCGCGAGCGTTGCCTTGGGCTTCGCCACCATGGCCGCATCCGGCGCCAAGGCCGTCGAGATCGAGTACTGGCAGTACGTATTCGACACACGCGTCAAAGCGATGAACCAGCTCATCGCCAAGTTCCAGGAGGCGAACCCGGACATCAAGGTCAAGCAGACCACCTTCCCCTATGCCGACTATCAGACGAAGGTCGCCGCCGCGATCCTGGCGGGCCAGGGGCCGGACGTGGTGCAGCTCTTCTACGGATGGACTGACAACTTCATCGCCGGCAATATGATCCGCCCCCTGCGTGCGGAAGCGTTCCCGGCGGCCGATATCGAGCGCGACTTCTTCCCGATCGTGAGCGCAATGAAGCGTGGGAACGATTATTACGGCCTGCCGACGGCCGTGCGCTCACTGGCATTGTTCTATAACAAGAAGGCCTTCAAGGACGCGGGTCTCGACCCCGACAACCCGCCCAAGACGCTCGACGAGCTCGTTGCCGCCGCCGAGAAGACCACCAAGCGCGACGGCAGCGGCAACATCGTCTCCGCCGGCATAACGCTCGACATGGCCGGACAGGATCATCATTGGTGGCGCGAGGTGCTGGTCCGTCAGTTCGGCGGCGCTCCCTATACGGACGACGACACCAAGGTCGCCTATAACGACGAGGCCGGTCTGAAGGCCCTGACCTTCTACACGGATCTCCAGAAAAAGCATAAGGTCGGCCAAGTCGGCTTCATGGATGAAGGACAGGCCGCCTTTCGGGCGGGCCTTGCCGCCATGACCATCGACGGCACCTTCCGCCTCGGCTCCTTCAACACGATCAAGGGCTTCGAATGGGGCGTGACCGAGCTTCCCGCCAATGCCGAAGGCGTGCGCAGCAACTACGCCAGCTACTTCGCCAACGCGATCACCACGAAGGCGGAGGGCGAGAAGCTCGCGGCTGCCGAGAAGTTCCTGGCCTATGTCTCCTCGCCCGAAGCCATGAAGATCTGGCTGGAGGTCGTGGGTGAACTGCCGGCCCGCCGCACCGCGGCTCTCACTCCCGAGAACGTGGCCCACCCGGTCTACGGCCCGTTCCTCAAGGGGCTCGAATATGCCCACACGACCTTGTTCAAGGACGAGGCGGCCCAGCGTCAGGCGGCCATGGACATGGTCAACCGCGTCCTGATCCAGGGCGAGGATCCGAAGGCCTCGCTCGCCAAGGCGGCCGAGGACGAGCAGGCGATCATCGACCGCGCCAAGCGCTGACACGAAGTCCGCGAGGATCGAACATGTCCGTTGTCGCACATCGGGAGGCCGCCACAGGCGGCCTCTGGTCGAGGATGAGCCTGGGCCAGAAACACGTGATATGGGCGTGGGGCTTCCTCGCGGTTCCGCTGCTTTTCTATGCGGTGATCCGATTCTGGCCGACCTTCCAGGCCTTCTACCTGTCGGTCACGGACTGGTCCCTCATGCGGCCGGCCGCTTTCGTCGGGCTGGAGAACTACAAGCGGCTGTTTGCGGACCCCCTCTTCTGGCAGGTGTTCCGCAATACCTTCATGTACCTAATCCTGGGCACGCCGATCAGCCTGCTGATCTCGTTCGTCGTGGCCTATTATCTCGACCGGGTGCGCTTCATGCACTCGTTCATCCGTGCGCTGTACTTCCTGCCGTTCCTGACGACGGCGGCAGCGATGGCATGGGTCTGGCGCTGGTTCTACCAGCCGGTTCCCATCGGCGTGATCAACGACATCCTTTCGGGCTTCGGCATTCCCCAGCAGCCGTTCCTTCGCTCCACCTCGCAGGCGCTGCCGGCCGTGCTGGCCCCTGCGGTCTGGGCGGGCCTCGGCTTCCAGATCATCATCTTCCTTGCAGGCCTGAGGGCGATTCCCGTCACCTATTATGAAGCCGCACGAATCGACGGCCTCTCGGAGGGCGCGATCCTCCGCAGGATCACCCTCCCCCTGCTCAAGCCGACCCTGGTCTTCCTGGTCGTGTTCTCGTCGATCGGATTCCTGCGCATCTTCGACCAGGTCTACAACATCAACACGAACGATCCCGGCGGTCCCCTGAACTCGACCAAGCCCCTCGTGCTGATGATCTATCAGACGGCGTTCAGCTCCTACGAGATGGGATATGCGGCGGCTCAGACGGTCGTCCTGTTCCTGATCCTGCTCGTCATCTCCCTCGTCCAACTGCGCCTCATGAGAGACCGCTGATGACAAGTGCCGCATCTCCCCAAGGTCTGCCCATGCCGCGGATCAGGCCCGGCCGGATCGTCGCATGGACCCTCCTGTTCATCGGCGGCGTCATCATGGTGACGCCCCTCCTGTTCATGCTGTCGACGTCTCTCAAGGACGCCTCGCAGGTCTACGACCTGCGCGTGATCCCGGAAGCGCCGACGCTCGACAACTACATTGAGATCCTGGGAGACGGGCGCTTCACACGCTGGTTCGTCAACTCGATGATCGTGGCGGTGATCGTCACGCTCTCGAACGTCTTCTTCGATAGTCTCGTCGGCTACACACTGGCGAAGTTCCGGTTCCGGGGCCGGTACATCGTCTTCATCGCGATCCTGTCCACCCTGATGATCCCGACGGAGATGCTGGTTCTGCCATGGTATCTCATGGCCAGCCAGTTCGGCTGGCTCGACAGCTACTGGGGCATCATGTTCCCGGGCATGATGACGGCCTTCGGCACCTTTCTGATGAAGCAGTTCTTCGAAAGCGTGCCGAACGACTTCCTGGAGGCTGCGCGGATCGATGGGCTCAACGAGTTCACCATCTGGTGGAAGATCGCCATGCCGCTGGTGACCCCTGCCCTGTCGGCCCTCGCGATCTTTACCTTCCTCGGCAACTGGACGGCGTTCTTCTGGCCGCTCATCGTGACCACGAGTGCCGATCTCTACACGCTGCCCGTCGGCCTCTCCAGCTTCGCGGTCGAGCAATCGATCCAATGGGAGAAGATCATGACGGGCGCTAGCATCGCGACGCTCCCGACCCTCATCATCTTCCTGTTCCTTCAACGCTACATCGTCCGAGGCGTGATGCTGGCCGGACTCAAGGGCTGAAGCCGATGACTGCAGGCACCTTCCAAGACACCTCCGTGTTCCCGGATCCGATCTACAAGGAGACCGTGCTCCGCCCGCTCTTCGATGGAGCCAAGGACCACCACGTCGAGGGCTTTCGTCTCATCGACCGGGCACACCTCGTCATGCTCCACGAGACCGGCATCCTGACCGTCGAGCAGGCCCGGCCCATCGCCCGGGCTCTCGAGGCAATCGACCACGAGGTCGACGTCGGCAAGCTCACCTATACCGGCGAGGTCGAGGACTTCTTCTTCCTGATCGAGAAGGAACTCCGCACCCGTCTGGGGCCGGATCTCGCGGGACGCCTTCACACGGCGCGATCCCGCAACGATATCGATCACACCCTGTTCAAGCTCGGCCTCAAAGCTCGGATCGATCTGCTGCTGGAGCGCCTGATGCGCCTGGCCGAGACGCTGGCATCGGTCGCAGAGCGGGAAAGCGCGACGCTGATCGTCGCCTACACCCATGGTCAGCCGGCGCAACCGACCGTCTTCGGCCATTATCTGTCGGCGGTATTGGAGACCTTGCTGCGCGACATCGCCCGGCTGGAGGCGGCCCGGGACATCGTCGATCGCAGCCCCATGGGAGCCGCCGCCATCACCACGAGCGGCTTTCCCATCGACCGGGAACTGATGGCCCATCTTCTCGGCTTCAGCCGACCCTTACAGAACTCCTATGGATGCATCGCATCCATCGACTACATCACCGCGACCTATTCCGCGATCGAGCTGATCTTCCTGCATCTCGGCCGGTTCGTTCAGGACATGCAGTTCTGGACGAGCTTCGAGGTTGGCCAAGTCTACGTGCCCAATGCTTTCGTGCAGATCAGCTCGATCATGCCGCAGAAGCGCAACCCCGTTCCCATCGAGCACATGCGGCACTTGGCGTCTCAGACCGTCGGGCGCGCGCAGGCCATGCTCACGATCATGCACAATACGCCCTTCACGGACATGAACGACAGCGAGGGCGAAAGCCAGGGCTTCGGCTATGGCGCCTTCGAGACCGGCGGGCGCGTGCTCGACCTGCTCGCGGCCCTTGTTCCGGCTCTGCGCATCAATCCGGACAGGGTCCGTGAAAACATCCGCCGCAGCTGCATCACGGTTACCGAGCTCGCCGACAGCCTGGTGCGCCGGGAGGGATTGTCCTTCCGCGAGGCGCATGAGATCGCCGCGGAGGTGTCCCGCTCCGTCGTCGCCGTCGGGGGAGATATCGCGGTCGATGGTTATGAGGCCTTTCAGGAGGCCTTCGAACGCTGCACGAAGCGCCGAACCGGGATCGACAGGCCTCAGTTCGCCGAGATCGTCTCGCCGGAGAATTTCGTGGCCGTCCGCGACCGGTTCGGCGGTCCGGCCCCAGAGGCGTTGTCCCGGGCGATCGCCGGATACAGGGGCGACATCGCAAAAGTCCGTGAACGGATGCAGGACGCCCGGAAGCGGGAGGACGCATCCGCCCAGGATCTTCAGGCCCGTTTCACCCAACTTCTTGGAGATCGCTAATGGCGACCATCGAAATCGATCGCCTCGTCAAGCGCTATGGGCAGACGACGGTCGTCCATGGGATCGACCTGTCGATCCGGGATGGCGAATTCGTCGTTCTGGTCGGCCCGTCAGGCTGCGGCAAGTCGACGACGCTGCGGATGATCGCGGGGCTCGAGGAAATCAGCGGCGGCGCTATTCGGATCGGCGGGCGCGTCGTCAACGACCTTCAGCCGAAGGACCGGAACATCGCCATGGTGTTCCAGAACTACGCCATCTATCCGCACATGACCGTGGCCGACAACATCGCCTTCGGCCTCTATCGCTCCAACCTGTCGAAGGGCGAGAAGCGTCAGCGCGTCGAGCAGGTCGCGGAGACGCTCGGCCTGTCCCAGCTTCTGGAGCGCCGTCCCTCGGCCCTTTCGGGCGGCCAGCGCCAGCGCGTCGCCATCGGACGGGCGATGGTCCGTGACCCGGCCGCGTTCCTGTTCGATGAGCCGCTGTCCAATCTCGATGCGCAGCTGCGCACACAGATGCGCATCGAG
>DASRWK010000377.1:0-1510 GCA_035776715.1 Microvirga sp. | reverse complement strand
CCTGCGCGATGCTCTCGACCCGAAGGATCGGTGACATGGCCGAACCCGTTCTGTCCGTCCGCAACCTTCACGTCCGCTTCCGCACCGGTGACGGCATTCTCCATGCGGTGAAGGGCATCGACCTCGATATTCCGGCCGGCGCGACCGTGGCGATCGTGGGCGAGTCGGGCTCTGGCAAGAGCCAGACCATGATGTCCGTCATGGGCCTCCTCGCATCGAACGGCTGGGCCGAAGGCTCGGTCAAATATCGCGGGCAGGAGCTGGTCGGCCTTTCTCCCGAGAGGCTCAATGCCTATCGCGGCTCGAAGCTGACCATGATCTTCCAGGAGCCGATGACCTCCCTCGATCCGCTCTATCGGATCGGCGACCAGCTCGCTCTGCCCCTGACCACACATGGCAAGATGAGCAAGGCGGCCGCACGCAAGCGCGCCATCGAGCTTCTGGAACTGGTGCGCATTCCGGATCCGGCACGCCGCATCGATGCCTATCCGCATGAGATGTCCGGCGGCCAGCGCCAGCGCGTGATGATCGCCATGGCGTTGGCCAACGACCCGGACGTGCTGATCGCCGACGAGCCGACCACGGCACTCGACGTGACGGTTCAGGCGCAGATCCTCGAACTGCTCAGCGACCTGCAGAAGCGCCTCGGCATGTCCATCGTGTTCATCACCCACGATCTCGGCATCGTGCGCCGCTTCGCGGACCTCACCTATGTGATGAAGCGCGGCGAGGTGGTGGAGAGCGGGAGCACTACGGACATCTTTTCCTCCCCCAAGCATCCCTATACGAAGATGCTGATCGATGCGGAGCCGCGTGGACGCAAGGAGCCGGTCCCGGCCGGAGCGCCCGTCATTCTGGATGCCAGGAATGTCCAGGTGACGTTCGCTCTCGAAAAGAACTTCTTCGGCAAGGCTACCCACATTCTCCGTGCTGTCGACGATGTCAGCCTCACCGTGCGGGCCGGCGAAACGGTGGGCATCGTCGGCGAGTCGGGCTCCGGCAAGTCCACGCTCGGGCGAGCGATCCTGAAGCTGCAGCCCGCCTCCGGCATGGTGCGGTTCGAGGATCGCAACCTCATGCCCCTCGACCGTTCGGGCATGCGCCCTCTGCGCCGTCATCTGCAGCTCGTTTTCCAGGATCCCTTCGGCTCTCTTTCTCCCCGCATGACGGCGGGCGAGATCGTCACCGAGGGCCTGCTCGTCCACGAGCCGAGCATCTCCCGGAAGGAGCGCGATCGCCGGGCGGCCCAGGCCTTTGAGGAGGTTCAACTCGATCCGGCTTGGCGCAACCGCTTTCCGCATGAATTCTCCGGCGGGCAGCGCCAGCGCATCGCGATCGCCCGCGCCATGATCCTGCATCCGAAGCTCGTGGTGCTCGACGAACCGACTTCGGCCCTCGATCGCTCCGTGCAGAAGGAGATCGTGGAGCTGTTGCGCAACCTGCAGAAGGCGCATGGGCTCGCTTATGTGTTCATCAGCCACGACCTCGCGGTCGTACGGGCGTTGTCGGA
>DASRWK010000376.1:0-4267 GCA_035776715.1 Microvirga sp. | reverse complement strand
CGATCACCTTGACGTGCTGAACAGAGGTATCCTGAACGAGTCCCGGTGCCCTCGCGACCTGCGGGCCATGGGCGAGAAACGCATCCAGATCCTCGTGCGTGATCCGGCCGGCAGGGCCGGTGCCCGGAACCTGACGCAGGTCGATTCCGGCCTCTCTGGCCCTCAGCCGGACGGCCGGAGAGGCGATCGGCCTCTCTCCCTCCGAGCGTGGAACCGGCGGGCGGTGCATCGTGACAGAGGGGCTCGGCGGCGCCTCGACCGGCGAGGGAGGCGAAGGGCTCTTTGCCTGCTGCTCGACGATCGCATCCGAGGTCTTGACCGCACCGTCCGCCTGCGCCTCGATCGGGCCGGCTCTCCTGGGTGGCTCCGCCGCCTGCGCTTTCGGGTCAACTCCTGAGGAAACGCTGTCGTCACCCGCAACCTTCAGACGGATCAGCGGCGAGCCGATGGCCACCACGTCGCCGATCTCGGCGCCGAGCCATTCGACCTCGCCGTCGACGGGAGACGGAATCTCGACCGTCGCCTTGTCGGTCATGACGGCTGCGAGCACCGTGTCCTCGCGAACGATGTCGCCGACCTTCACGTGCCACTCGACGAGTTCGGCCTCGGCGATGCCTTCGCCCACATCGGGCATCTTGATCAGGTGCTCACCCATGTCACGCCTCCACCGTCTCGACGAGAGCACGTCCGACGCGGGCCGGGCCCGGGAAGTAATCCCATTCCTGCGCATGCGGGTAAGGTGTGTCCCATCCGGTGACTCTCGTGATCGGAGCCTCCAGATTGAAGAAGCAGGATTCCTGGACGAGGGCCGCCAGCTCGGCGCCGAACCCCGAGGTGAGCGTGGCCTCGTGGACAACGACGCAGCGTCCGGTTTTCCTCACCGACGCGGCTATCGTTTCCAGATCGAGGGGAATCAGCGTGCGCAGGTCGATGATTTCCGCATCGATGCCCGTTTCGGCTGCGGCCGCTTGCGCGACATAAACCATCGTTCCGTAAGCCAGCACGGTGACGGCCGATCCCGTGCGAACGACCGAGGCTTTTCCGAGCGGCAGCACGAAATGACCGCTCGGCACGTCGCCCAGCTCGTGCTTGGACCAGGGGGTGATGGGGCGGTCGTGATGCCCGTCGAAGGGGCCATTGTAAAGCCGCTTCGGCTCCAGGAAAATGACGGGATCCGGGTCCTCGATCGCGGAGATCAGAAGGCCCTTGGCGTCGTAGGGATTCGACGGCACCACCGTCTTCAGCCCCGCCACATGCGTGAACAGGGCTTCGGGGCTCTGGCTGTGGGTCTGACCGCCGAAGATGCCGCCTCCCGTGGGCATGCGGATCACGAGAGGACAGGTGAACTCGCCATTCGAGCGGTATCGCAAGCGGGCGGCCTCGGACACGATCTGGTCGTATGCCGGATACATGTAATCGGCGAACTGTATCTCGACGCAGGGCCGCAGGCCGTAGGACGCCATGCCGATGGCAGTTCCGACAATGCCGGCCTCGCTGATGGGCGTGTCGAAGCAGCGCGTCTTGCCGTATTTCTGCTGGAGCCCCGCCGTACAGCGGAAGACGCCGCCGAAATAGCCGACATCCTCACCGAAGACGACCACCCTCTCGTCGCGTGCCATCATCACATCCATGGCGTCGCGGATGGCCTCGATCATCGTCATGCGGGCCATGGCTCAGACCCCCGCCTGCTGACGCTGACGACGCAGATGAGGCGGCATCTCGGCATAGACGCCGTCGAACATGTCCCGGGCGGAGGGCTTGCCGCCGGCATGGAGCGTGCCGTAGCTTTCGGCCTCCTTCTGGGCCGCGATCACCGTGTCGAGGATCTCTGCCTCGGTCTGCCTGTGCCGTTCCTCCGACCAGACCCCCTTCACGATCAGGTGGTTCTTGAGGCGGATGATCGGATCGCCGAGAGGCCACGCGTCTGATTCCGTCTTCGGGCGGTATGCCGAAGGATCGTCGGAGGTCGAATGCGCCCCGACCCGGTAGGTCACGTATTCGATCAGCGTGGGTCCGAGATTGCGACGGGCGCGCTCGATGGCCCATTTCGCCGCCGCGTGAACGGCGAGATAGTCATTGCCGTCCACCCGGAGGGACGGAATGCCGAAGCCGAGTCCGCGAGCCGCGAAGGTGCCCGAGCCTCCCCGCGCGATGCCCTGAAAGGTGGAGATTGCCCATTGGTTGTTGACGATGTTGAGAACCACGGGCGCCTTGTAGGTCGAGGCGAAGACCAGGGCTGCGTGAAAATCGGATTCCGCCGTGGAACCGTCCCCGATCCAGGCTGCCGCGATCTTGGTATCCTTGCTGATCGCTGAGGCCATCGCCCATACGACGGCCTGCACGTATTGTGTTGCGAGATTGCCCGAGATCGTGAAGAAGCCGTGCTCCTTGGACGCGTACATGACCGGGAGCTGTCGGCCCTTCAGGGGATCGCGGGAATTCGAATAGACCTGGCACATCATGTCGACCATGGAATAGCCGCCTGCGATCAGAAGGCCGGCTTGCCGATAGGTCGGGAAGTTCATGTCGCCCGGCGAGAGCGCCTTGCGGAAGGCGCAGCTGATGGCCTCCTCGCCCAGATGTTGCATGTAGAAGGATGTCTTGCCCTGGCGCTGGGCGATCAGCATGCGCGCATCGAAGGTGCGCAGCGTCATCATGTGCCGCATGCCCTCGATGAGCTCCTCGTCGCTCAGCAGACCGGCCCAGGGCCCGACCGCCTCTCCGTTCCTGTTGAGGACGCGAATGATGGAAAAGGCGAGTTCGCGGATCGTCTCCGGATCCACGTCTATCTCTGGACGGGGAACTGCCCCCGCCCTGGGAATCTTCACGTTCGAGAAGTCGGGGTTCCCGCCAGGGCGAACGGCTGGTTCGGGAACATGAAGGCTGAGGGGTTCGGGTTCAGACATGACCTTCCGCAATTCCTGAGAACTCATGCTACCATGCCCTGCGCGCAATCGAGAAGAGCGCTTGCGGCGGCACGGGCATCGACATGGCTCACGGTAGGATGGCGCGCCAGACGGGCCGCGACGAGCCGTGTATCGACGGAAATCGGAACGCGGAGGATCAGGGTCGCCGAGACCATGCCCTCCGCCCTGGTCGCAAGCGCCAGCTTCTTGAGCTCGAAACCGAAGCGCTGAGCATCGCCCAGGAGACGGACCGCCCCGTCATAGGGATCGTTAAGCACTGCCTCGACGGTGATCTCACGCATCGCTTCACCCGACATTCTGCGCTCCCGAATGCTCGTCCAATCCGAGAAGACCATATCCGGATCCAGCGGGCCTTTCTTGCTGATATCATCGGTCTATACTCTGCTTGCAGAACAAAAAGCGTGGTTTCAGGGATGGAACGGAACAAACATTCTGAAAGGCGGGCGGGCAGCAACATGCCGTCACTCGACCTCATGGATCGTAAGATCCTCTCGGCGCTCCGGGACGACGGCAGGCTGACGATGGCCGAGCTCGCCGAAAAGGTGGGCCTCTCCCCATCGCCTTGCTGGACACGGGTCAGACGTCTGGAAGCCAGTGGTGCCATCGAGGGCTATGTCGCGATCCTTCACCACAAGGCCATCGGAGTGCCGAATGTGGTCTTCGTTGAGGTGACGCTCGACAAGCACGACGAGAACATGCTCGAGCAGTTCGGCGAGGCCTTGGCAAAAATCCCTGAAGTGATCGAGGCGCACCTCGTCACCGGGGACTACGACTACCTCGTCAAAGTGGCCGTCGCGGACACCGAGCACTACGAGCGTTTTCTGCGCCAGAGCCTCTACCGCATTCCGGGGATTCGTCATTCGCGCTCGACGTTCGCTCTCCGCGAGCTGAAAAGAGACATTTCGGTTGATCCCATGCTGCTTGCAGGCCGGTGACGCTGCGAACCGCTCCACCTCTTCCGTTCGGCGGCACGGGCATGTCGCTGGGTCTCATCACCCTTGAGGCAGCCGGATCCGGCTGAGATAGGCTGAATCGGGCACCGTCGCCCGCGCGGGTGGAAGATAGAGGGTCGTGGTCGCCGTGATGCCCGACGTGAGAAGGTGCTCCAGCATGATCGGACGGATCACGGGCTCGCATCCCGGTGCCGAGGGCGCCTCGTAGAGATAGACAGGGTGCGTCCGCGGATAGGAGAACAGAAGCTTCTCGAGCAGGAGCGGCATGGCCGACGTGTCATAGGCATAACGGCGAAAGGTCAGGTCGCCGATCAACCCTGCTTGCCAGAGGATAAGCTGAGCTGAATTGTCGATGGAGCGCGCATTGAAGAGAAAGTCGGTGGCCTC
>DASRWK010000375.1:0-6092 GCA_035776715.1 Microvirga sp. | reverse complement strand
GGCATCGAACTGCGGCAGGGCGATATCTACGCGCCGCCGTTCCCGCGAGACACGTTCGATCTGGTGATCATCCATCAGGTCCTGCATTACCTGGATGATCCTGCGCGCGCGATCCGCGAGGCCGCCCGTCTCGTCGCTCCGGGCGGGCGCATTCTCGTGGTGGATTTCGCGCCGCATAAGCTCGAGTTCCTGCGGGAGACCCAGGCCCATCGCCGGCTCGGCTTCGCGCCCTCGCAGGTCGCAGGCTGGCTCGACGAGGCAGGCCTCGATTGCACGCTGACGAAGGAAATCGCGCCGCCTCGGAAGGGCGATGACCAATTGACCGTGTCCCTTTGGCTCGGACAGGACCGCCGCGTCGTGACGGACTGGCCCTTGACCCAGCCCGATAGAGAGGTTGCCTGATGTCGCCCCTGACCCTCCGACCCAGCAGGCAGGCCTCCTGTCCCATTAAAGTGTCCTTCGAGTTCTTCCCGCCGAAGACGCCGGAGATGGAAACGACCCTCTGGACCTCGATTCAGCGGCTTGCGCCACTCAATCCGCAATTCGTCTCCGTGACCTACGGCGCCGGCGGCTCCACCCGCGAGCGCACCCATGCCACGGTTTCGCGTATCGTGAAGGAAACGCATCTCAAGCCCGCCGCGCATCTGACCTGCGTGGCCGCGACGAAGGAGGAGGTCGACAACGTCGTCCGCTCCTACTGGGACGCAGGCGTGCGCCACATCGTGGCCCTGCGTGGTGATCCGGTCGCAGGCATCGGAGCTGCCTATGTGCCCCACCCAGGCGGCTACCGGCAGACCTGCGATCTCGTTACGGGAATCAAGGCCATCGGCGATTTCGAGGTTTCCGTCTCCGCCTATCCGGAGAAGCATCCGGAGGCCGCCTCCCTCGATGCCGATATCGACGTGCTGCAAGCGAAAGTCGATTGCGGCGCGGACCGCGCCATCACCCAGTTCTTCTTCGACAACGACCACTACTTCCGCTATCTCGACCGCGTGCGTGCGCGCGGCATCGACATTCCGATCGTGCCGGGCATCGTGCCCGTGCAGAACTTCAAGCAGACGGCGAACTTCGCGGCGAAGACCGGCGCGACCGTTCCGGATTGGCTGGCGGCCCGTTTCGAGGGCCTCGACAGCGATGTGGAGACGCGCAAGCTCGTCGCCGCCGCCGTGGCCGCCGAACAGGTGATCGATCTCGTAGACCGCGGCGTGAACGAATTCCATTTCTACACCATGAACCGTGCCGACCTGGTCTATGCCATTTGCCATCTGCTCGGGCTGCGCGATCAGAGCGTGAAGGTGGCTGCCTAAGGATATCGATGCCCGGCGAGGAGCCGGGCATTCCCGTTTGCCATGCGATGCATGGAGGGCCGGGCAGGAGCCCGCCCGACCGAAAGAGACTGTGATGACCGTGTTCGACCCTCGTCCTGCCGATGGCGGAGAAATCCTCAATGCACTGCGCGAAGCGGCCTCGAAGCGCATTCTCGTGCTCGATGGTGCCATGGGAACCGAGCTTCAACGCTCGCGCTTCTCGGAAGAGGATTTCCGTGGCGAGCGGTTCAAGGAATGGAAGCAGGACGTCAAAGGCAACAACGATCTCCTGATCCTCACCCAGCCGGATGCGGTGTTCAACGTTCATCTCGATTACTTCCGCGCCGGCGCCGACATCGTCGAGACCAACACTTTTTCCGGCACCTCCATCGCCCAGGCCGATTACGGCATGGAAGCCATCGTCTATGAGTTGAACTACGAGGGCGCGCGCATCGCCCGCGAAGCAGCGCTGACCGTCCAGAAGGAGGACGGCCGCCGCCGGTTCGTGGCAGGCGCCATCGGCCCCACGAACCGCACGCTCTCCATCTCGCCGGACGTGAACAATCCGGGCTATCGCGCCGTGACCTTCGACCAGGTGCGGGATGCTTATGCCGAGCAGGTGAGAGGGCTCGTCGACGGTGGCGCGGAGATCATTCTCATCGAGACGATCTTCGATACGCTCAACGCCAAGGCCGCCATCGTGGCCACGCATCAGGTGTTCGCGGAGAAGGGCGTGAAGCTTCCCATCATGATTTCGGGAACGATCACGGATCTTTCGGGCCGCACCCTGTCCGGCCAGACGCCGGCGGCCTTCTGGTACTCGGTGCGTCACGCGGAGCCCTTTTCCATCGGCCTCAACTGCGCCCTCGGCGCCCGTGAGATGCGGGCTCATGTCCAGGAAATCGGCAAGGTGGCGGATACCTTCGTCTGCGCCTATCCCAATGCGGGCCTGCCGAATGAGTTCGGGCTCTATGACGAGAGCCCGGAAGCCACGGCCCGCATGCTGGCGGAGTTTGCCGAGGCCGGCCTCGTGAACGTGGTCGGCGGGTGCTGCGGCACCACGCCGGCGCATATCCGCGCCATAGCCGAGGCCGTCGCCGACAAGGCCCCTCGTCAGGTGCCGCCCATGCGGCCGCTCATGCGCCTGTCGGGTCTGGAGCCCTTCACGCTGACTTCCGAGATTCCCTTCGTGAACGTGGGCGAGCGCACGAACGTCACCGGCTCCGCCAAGTTCCGCAAGCTGATCACCAACGGCGACTATGCGGCCGCCCTCGACGTGGCGCGCGATCAGGTGGCGAACGGCGCGCAGATCATCGACGTCAACATGGACGAAGGCCTGCTCGACTCCGAGAAGGCGATGGTGGAGTTCCTCAACCTCGTGGCGGGGGAGCCCGATATCGCGCGCGTTCCCGTGATGGTGGACTCCTCCAAGTTCCATGTCATCGAGGCAGGCCTCAAGTGCCTGCAGGGCAAGGCCATCGTGAATTCGATCTCGATGAAGGAGGGGGAGGAGGCCTTCATCGAGCACGCGAAGATCTGTCGCTCATACGGTGCCGCCGTGGTCGTCATGGCCTTCGACGAGCAGGGACAGGCCGACACGCTTGAGCGTAAGGTCGAGATCTGCACGCGCGCCTACAGAATCCTGACCGAGCAGGTGGGCTTCCCCCCGGAAGACATCATCTTCGACCCTAACGTATTCGCGGTGGCAACCGGAATCGAGGAGCACAACGGATACGGCGTCGCCTTCATAGAAGCCGCGCGCATCATCCGCGAGACGCTGCCGCACGCCCACATTTCGGGCGGTGTCTCGAATCTCTCCTTCTCGTTCCGCGGCAATGAGCCCGTGCGCGAAGCCATGCACTCCGTGTTTCTCTTCCATGCCATCAAGGCCGGTATGGACATGGGCATCGTGAATGCGGGCCAGCTCGCCGTGTACGACGAAATCGATCCGGAGCTGCGCGGGCTGTGCGAGGACGTGGTGCTCAACCGGCGTCCCGATGCGACGGAGCGCCTGCTCGAGGCGGCGCCCCGCTTCAAGGGCGATGGCGCGGGCGCGTCGAAGGCGGGCGACCTCGAATGGCGCTCCTGGCCCGTCGAGAAGCGCATCGAACACGCGCTCGTCAACGGTATCACCGAGTTCATCGAGCAGGATACGGAGGAGGCGCGTCAGGCTGTCGAGCGCCCCCTGCACGTGATCGAAGGGCCGCTCATGGCCGGCATGAACGTGGTCGGCGATCTCTTCGGTGCCGGCAAGATGTTCCTGCCGCAGGTAGTGAAGTCGGCCCGCGTGATGAAGCAGGCGGTGGCCTACCTCATGCCCTACATGGAGGCGGAGAAGAAGGCTTCCGGGATCGACGAGCGCTCCGCCGCCGGCAAGGTTCTGATGGCCACCGTGAAGGGCGACGTGCATGACATCGGCAAGAACATCGTCGGTGTGGTGCTCGCCTGCAACAATTACGAGGTCATCGATCTCGGCGTCATGGTCCCGGCTCAGAAGATCCTGGAGACGGCGCGCAGGGAGAAGGTGGATGTGATCGGTCTCTCGGGCCTCATCACGCCGTCCCTCGACGAGATGGTGAACGTGGCGAGCGAAATGGAGCGTGAGGGCTTCGATATCCCGCTGCTCATCGGCGGCGCGACGACCAGTCGCGTACATACCGCCGTGAAGATCCATCCGAACTATCAGAAAGGCCAGGCCGTCTACGTCACCGATGCGAGCCGGGCGGTCAGCGTCGTCTCATCGCTGCTCTCGCCGGACGCGAAGGATGCCTATGTGGAGACGCTGCGCAGCGAGTACCGCAGGGTGGCCGACGCCCATGCGCGCTCCGAGGCGGACAAGCAGCGCCTTCCGATCGAGAAGGCCCGCGCCAACAAGCTGAAGATCGATTGGCAGGCTTATTCCGCTGCCAAGCCCACCTTCACCGGCGCGCGCGTGTTCCGCAGCTACGACGTGGGTGAGCTCGTTCCCTATATCGACTGGACGCCCTTCTTCCAGACCTGGGAGCTGAAGGGCCGTTTCCCGGCGATTCTCGAGGACGAGGCGCAAGGTCCCGCAGCGCGCCAGCTCTGGGAAGATGCTCAAGGAATGCTCAAGCAGCTCGTCGAGGAGCGCTGGTTCAATCCGAAGGCGGTGATCGGGTTCTGGCCCGCCAATGCGGTCGGCGATGACATCCGGCTCTACACGGGCGAGAGTCGGAGCGAGACGCTCGCCACGTTCTATGGCTTGCGCCAGCAGCTCTCGAAGCGCGACGGCAAGCCCAATCTGTGCATCTCTGATTTCGTCGCGCCCGCCGAGAGCGGAAAGCCGGACTGGATCGGCGCCTTCGTGGTCACCTCCGGAATCGAGGAAGTGCGCATCGCCGAGAGGTTCGAGCGCGCGAACGACGACTATCGCTCGATCCTGGTCAAGGCTCTCGCGGACCGCCTCGCGGAAGCATTCGCCGAGCGCATGCATGAGCGCGTGCGCAAGGAGTTCTGGGCCTATGCGCCTGACGAGAACCTCACGAACGAGGGTCTGATCCGAGAGGAGTACCGCGGCATCCGTCCGGCGCCCGGATATCCGGCGCAGCCCGATCACACCGAGAAGGCGACGCTCTTCAGCCTGCTGGAGGCCGAGCGCCGGATCGGCGTGAGCCTGACGGAATCCTATGCCATGTGGCCCGGTTCTTCCGTGTCCGGCCTCTACCTTGCCCATCCGGAAGCCTATTATTTCGGCGTGGCGAAGGTCGAGCGCGATCAGGTGGAGGATTACGCGGTCCGCAAGGGCATGAGCGTGCAGGAGATCGAACGCTGGCTCGGCCCGATCCTCAACTACGACCCTGCGAGCTACAGACCGATGGCGGCGGAGTAGGGCGCCACGCTGTCGTCCGGGCGAAGGCGGGATCCATCATGATCGCTCCAGAACAAGTGCGTTCGTCTCAGCCTTTTCCTGAAGCATCGTGGTTATCGGTCCCGGGCTCGCCTGGGGCGCTCCGGAATAGCAAAGCGGGCGCAATTCATGCCGCTCCCGCAGACGGCCGCTTGGCGATCAGGTCGCGCAGAGTGGTGATGGTGGAGGCGTCCGCAACGCCGTCGACGCGCTCGGGCCGGAAGTGGCGCTGGAAGGCGGCGACCACCTTTTCCGTATCCTCGTCGAACACGCCGTTGATCCTCAGACCATAGCCGTACATGGCGAGCATGGCCTGAAGGGCCTCGATGGGCATGCCTTGGTCTCCGCGCGAGAAGAAGCGTCCGTCGCTCAAAGTGGCGGGCGGCACCCAATGTCCGATGCCGGCCTCGTGCAGGCGCTTCCAGGGAAAGTTCTCGCCGGGATCGATCTTGCGGCCCGGCGCGACGTCCGAGTGGCCGAGCACACGGGTGGCCGGGATGCGCCAGCGGGTCACGATATCCTTCGCGAGGGCGATCACGCTCTCGATCTGTGCATCGGGGTAGGACGGGAGACCGCCTGGATGGCCGGGATTGGCGATCTCGATGCCGATGGAGCTCGAGTTGATGTCCGTCTCTCCGTCCCAGGACGAGATGCCCGCATGCCAGGCCCGCCGCGCTTCGGGCACCAGCTGCAGCACGCGTCCGTCCCCGAACACGAAATAGTGAGCCGATACCTGCGAGACGGGATTGCAAAGCCATTGCAGCGCCTCGCCTTCGTCCGGCATGCCCGTGTAGTGCAGGATCAGCATGTCGGGCAGGCGGCCATCCTTGCGCTCGCCATGGTTGGGCGAGGGGAAGACCTTGGCGGCGACGGGGCTCTCGGGCTGGGGCAGGGAACTCATCGTGAAGCCTCGCGGT
>DASRWK010000374.1:0-5444 GCA_035776715.1 Microvirga sp. | reverse complement strand
GGAGAGACAGATGCCTGCAGTGCAGGAGACGATCGATCAGGTTCGATCGATTGACGTCGACCAATACAAGTACGGCTTCGAGACCGAAGTCGAAATGGAAAAGGCCCCGAAGGGCCTCTCCGAGGATGTGATCCGCTTCATCTCGGCCAAGAAGGGCGAGCCCGAGTGGATGCTCCAGTGGCGCCTCGACGCATACAAGCGCTGGCTCACCATGAAGGAGCCGAACTGGGCGCGCGTGTCCTACGACAAGATCGACTACAACGACATCTATTACTACGCCGCTCCTAAGCACAACCCGGCGCCGAAGTCCCTCGACGAGGTGGATCCCGAGATTCTCAAGACCTACGAGAAGCTCGGCATTCCGCTGCGCGAGCAGGAGATTCTGGCCGGCGTCGAGCCGCAGAACCGGGTTGCCGTCGACGCGGTGTTCGACAGCGTGTCGGTGGCGACGACCTTCAAGGAGGAGCTGAAGAAGGCCGGCGTGATCTTCATGCCGATCTCCGAGGCGATCCGTGAGTACCCGGATCTCGTGCGCCAGTACCTCGGCACGGTGGTGCCGGTGACGGACAACTTCTTCGCCACCCTCAACTCGGCGGTCTTCACCGCCGGCTCGTTCGTCTACGTGCCGCCGGGCGTGCGCTGCCCGATGGAGCTGTCCACCTACTTCCGCATCAACGAGAAGAACACCGGCCAGTTCGAGCGCACCCTCATCATCGCGGACAAGGGCTCCTACGTCTCGTATCTCGAAGGCTGCACGGCCCCGAAGCGCGACGAGAACCAGCTCCACGCCGCCGTGGTCGAGCTGATCGCGCTCGACGATGCGGAGATCAAGTACTCGACGGTCCAGAACTGGTACCCCGGCGACGCTCAAGGAAAGGGCGGCATCTACAATTTCGTGACGAAGCGCGGCGATTGCCGCGGGAAGAACTCGGTCATCACCTGGACCCAGGTGGAGACCGGTTCGGCGATCACGTGGAAGTATCCGTCCTGTATCCTGCGCGGCGACAACTCGCGGGGCGAGTTCTACTCGATCGCGGTGTCGAACGGGATGCAGCAGGTCGATTCCGGCACCAAGATGATCCATCTCGGCAAGAACACCACGAGCCGGATCATCTCGAAGGGCATCGCCGCGGGCAAGTCCGAGAACACCTATCGCGGTCTCGTCTCGGCTCACCGCAAGGCGACCGGCGCGCGCAACTTCACGAACTGCGACTCGCTGCTGATCGGAAATCAGTGCGGCGCGCATACCGTGCCCTATATCGAGTCGAAGAACGCGACTGCCGTGTTCGAGCACGAGGCGACGACATCGAAGATCTCCGAGGATCAGATGTTCTACTGCCAGCAGCGCGGCCTCTCGGAAGAAGAGGCGACTGCGCTCATCGTGAACGGCTTCGTGAAGGACGTGCTGCAGCAGCTCCCCATGGAGTTCGCCGTGGAGGCGCAGAAGCTCATTTCGATCTCGCTGGAAGGCTCGGTCGGTTAATTCAGGAACAGGATGTGGATGCCCGGGACAAGCCCGGGCATGACGCGAGACGCGCCAAGCCCGTCATGGCCGGACCCGACCCGGCCCTCCACGTCCAGAACAACGGAATACTCAGATGCTCGAAATCAAGAACCTTGTTGTCCAGATCGAGGACAAGCGCATTCTCAACGGCCTCGACCTCACCGTGAACAAGGGCGAGATGGCCGCCATCATGGGCCCGAACGGCTCCGGCAAGTCGACCCTGTCCTACGTGATCGCCGGCAAGGAGGACTACGAGGTCCTCGACGGCGAGATCCTGCTCGACGGGGAGAACCTGCTGGAGATGGAGCCGGATCAGCGCGCTGCTGCCGGCGTGTTCCTGGCGTTCCAGTATCCGCTGGAGATCCCCGGCGTCGGTACCATGACCTTCCTGAAGGCCGCTCTCAACGCGCAGCGCAAGGCGCGCGGGCAGGACGAGCTGTCGACCCCTGACTTCATCAAGCAGGTCAACGCCGCGGCCGCCAAGCTCGAGATGCCCAAGGACATGCTCAAGCGCGCCCTCAATGTCGGCTTCTCCGGCGGCGAGAAGAAGCGCATGGAGATCCTGCAGATGGCGCTTCTCCAGCCGTCCTTCTGCATCCTCGACGAGACGGATTCCGGCCTGGATATCGACGCGCTCCGCGTTGTGTCCGAGGGCGTGAACTCGCTCCGCTCGCCAGATCGTTCGTTCCTGGTCATCACGCACTATCAGCGCCTCCTGAACCACATCGTGCCCGACACCGTGCACGTGATGCATGGCGGCCGCATCGTGCGCACCGGCGGCAAGGAGCTCGCACTCGAGCTCGAGGCCAACGGTTACGCCGATTACCGGGAAAGCGAGGCCGCGTAACCATGGCCGACGTGACCCTCATGAAGACGCCGGCGGAAACCGCGCTGGCGCAGGCTTTCGAGAGCGCCAAGACGGTGCTCCCGGGCAACGTGGAATCGCGCGCCCAGGCCTTCGAGCAGTTCTCCTCGCGCGGTCTCCCGCACCGCCGGGTCGAGGAGTTCAAGTACACGGACCTCCGCGCGCTCCTGCGCGATGTGGCTCCCTTCGCGAAGGTGCCCTCGACCGAAGAGGCGAAGGCCGCGCTGGAGGGATCGAAGGCGTTCGCCGATGTGAGCGCGCTTCAGGTGCCCTTCGTGAACGGCCATTTCGTGCGCGAGACGGTGGACTTCCACAACCTGCCGGACGGTCTCGAGATCGTGCCGCTGCGCGAGGCTCTGGCCAATGGTCACGAGTGGCTGGCGAAGCTCAGCCCGGTTCCCTGGGCGAGCGATAACCCGATCTATCAGCTGAACACGTCCTTCATGGCCGATGGGGTGATGATCCGCGTCGCCGGCGCCGTCGAGACCCCGGTTCACCTGCGCTTCGTGACCGCTGGCGGCTCCCCGGTGGCCACCGCCACCCGCGTGCTCGTGGTGGTGGAGGACGACGCTTCCGTTACGCTCCTCGAATCCCACGAGAGTGCGAACGGCGCGAACCATCAGCCGAACGACGTGGTGGAGATGATCGCGGGCGACCGGTCGAACGTGCAGCACGTGCGCTTGAACGTCGAGGGCGACAAGACGCTGGCCCTGTCGACCCTCGCCGCGAAGATCGGCGGCGAAGCGACCTTCAACAGCATCAACGTGGTGGCCGGTGCCGCAACGTCGCGCCACCAGGTCTACGCCATCCTCGACGGCGAGAACACGACCCTGCGGGTCAACGGCGCGAACATGCTCAAAGGTTCGCAGCACGGCGATTCCACCCTTGTGGTGGAGCACAACGCGCTCCACTGCGAGAGCCGTGAGCTGTTCAAGACCGTGATCGACGACGAGGCCACGGGCGTCTTCCAGGGCAAGATCATCGTGCCCCATCATGCGCAGAAGACCGACGGCCGCATGATGTCGGCGGCGCTCCTCCTCGCGGAGGGCGGCTCGATGAACAACAAGCCCGAGCTCGAGATCTTCGCCGACGACGTGCAGTGCGCCCACGGCGCCACCTGCGGCCAGCTCGACGAGGACCTGCTGTTCTATCTCATGGCACGCGGCCTGCCGAAGAAGGAGGCAGAAAGCCTCCTGGTTCAGGCCTTCCTCGGCGAGGCCATCGAGTTCGTAGAGAACGAGAGTGCCCGCGAGGCCCTGGTCGGCACGGTCGAGGGCTGGCTGAAGGCTCGCGCGTAATACTCAATCAGTCATGGCCGGGCTCGTCCCGGCCATCTCGATCGGAAAGGCGCAGTGCTTTTCATAGTCGGGATCGCCGGCACAAGTCCGGTGATGACGTGGAGGGAAGCATCAGGCCATGAACATGCAAATGAAGCCATACGACGTCGAGGCGATCCGGACGCAGTTTCCGATCCTGTCGAGCCAAGTCTATGGCAAGCCGCTCGTCTACCTCGACAATGCCGCCTCTGCCCAGAAGCCGAAGGCGGTGATCGATGCCATGGTGAACGCCATGGAGACCGGATACGCCAACGTCCATCGTGGCCTGCACTACATGGCCAATGTGGCGACCGAGGGCTTCGAGCGCGCGAGAGAGACCGCGCGCGAGTTCATCAATGCCGATTCGGTCGAAGAAATCGTCTTCACGAAGTCGGCCACGGAAGCCTACAACCTCGTGGCGGATTCCTTCGGTCGCATGAATATCGGGGAGGGGGACGAGATCATCCTCTCCATTATGGAGCATCATTCCAACATCGTGCCCTGGCATTTCCTGCGGGAGCGGAAAGGGGCGGTGATCAAGTGGGCTCCGGTCGACGACGAGGGCAACTTCCTCGTCGAGGAGTTCGCGAAGCTCTTCTCTCCCCGCACGAAGATGGTGGCCATCACGCACATGTCCAACGTGCTGGGCACCACGACGCCCATCAAGGAGATCATCCGCATCGCTCACGCCCACGGGGTCCCCGTGCTCGTGGACGGGGCTCAGGGAGCGGTGCATCTCGACGTGGACGTGCGCGATCTCGACGCCGATTTTTATGTGTTCACGGGCCACAAGGTCTATGGACCGACCGGCATCGGTGTTCTTTACGGCAAGCGCGAGCTTCTCGAGAAGATGCCGCCCTACCAGGGTGGCGGCGAGATGATCCGCGAGGTGCGCGAGGACGCGATCACCTACAACGATCCGCCGCATCGCTTCGAGGCTGGAACGCCCGCCATCCTGGAGGCCATCGGTCTCGACGCGGCCCTGCGCTTCATGATGGAGCTCGGCCGTGAGAACATCCGTGCCCATGAGGAGGCCCTCTCGGCCTATGCCCATGAGCGCCTGCGGGCCATGAACTCCATCCGCATCATCGGCCAGGCCAAGGGCAAGGGCCCGATCATCGCCTTCGAGATGAAGAACGCCCATGCTCACGACGTCGCCACGATCATCGACCGGCAGGGCGTGGCGGTGCGGGCCGGCACCCATTGCGCCATGCCGCTCTTGAACCGCTTCGGCGCGACCTCCACCTGCCGTGCATCGTTCGGCCTCTACAACACCATGGAAGAGGTCGATAAAATGGTGGACGCCTTGCAGAAGGCGGAAGCCCTGTTTGCCTGAAGGATAAACCTGTGAACGACCAGACTCCCATCCAAGACGGGCCCAACGCGCCGCAGGTGTCACCCGGCTCGGGCATTCCGCCGGAAGAGCTCGACCGCATGACCGACGACATCATCGCGGCGCTCAAGACCGTCTACGACCCGGAGATACCCTCCGACATCTACGAGCTTGGCCTGATCTACAAGGTCGACATCGACGATAACCGCAACGTTGCCATCGACATGACCCTCACGGCTCCATGCTGCCCGGTCGCAGGCGAGATGCCCGGATGGGTCGAGAACGCAGTGGCTTCCGTGCCCGGCGTGCAGAGCGTCAAGGCGACCATCGTGTTCGATCCGCCGTGGGACCAGAGCCGCATGTCCGACGAGGCGCGCGTCGCGCTCGACATGTGGTGAGCGGAAAAGCGCTCGCATTGGAATTTGT
>DASRWK010000373.1:0-3074 GCA_035776715.1 Microvirga sp. | reverse complement strand
AAGAATGCACCGTATCCGAAGTGCTGGGTGATCCAGCCTGCGCCGACGCCGCCCACCATGCTGACGAAGGCATCCATGCATTGCAGCAGCGTGAAGTCGATGCCGGCCTGGCGTGGGTCGGAAAGAGCCATGAAATGGGCGTAGAGGGAAACGTATCCAAGAGCCATGATGGCCGAGGAGCTGGCGAGTGCCAGCCCGAGCAGGAGCATACGGGGAAGCTCGGCCGACCATGCGGCTGCGGCGAGACCGGACAACGCGCCGGCCTGCAGCAGCAGCGCGATCACCAGGATGGCGCGCGCGCCCCACATGCGAACCAACGCGCCCCCGATGAGCGCGCACGCGAAGCCGACCACCAGGCCCCCGGCCCCGTTGATCACGCCGAGAAAGCTCAGATCGAGGCCCTTGTCGACCAGAAAGGGACCGATCATGCTCAGCCCCCACTTCTGCGTCAGGGTGTAGACCGCGGCAAGCGCCAGACCCTTGCGCATGTCGAGGCGTTTGAGCGCATCGCGGAGCGACGGCTGATGCGTGCGCGGAGCGGCCGGAGCGGGCGCCGGTGACAGGACGAACGGTAGCCCGAGGAGCACGATCAGCACGGCCATGGTGAGCGTCGCCCATGTCCAGTCGAGGCGGTCGACGAGGATGAGGAATAGGCCCGATCCGATCGCCGCACCGATATAGGCTCCGCCGACCTGGGCAGCGTTGCCCCATCCATGGTGGCGCTCGGAAAGACTTTCGACCGCATGCCCGTCGCAGGCAATGTCCACGGTCGACGCCGCGAAGGCGATGACGATGAGGACGGCCATGAGCGGCACCAGGCTGTTGGGGCCAATGAGCCCCACAAGAACGAGGCTCGCTGCCGAGATCAATCCACCCACGAGAACGATCGACCGTGAGCGGCTCGGACCCGTTGCCGGCAGGCGATACCGTTCGAGCGCCGGGGCCCAGAGGAACTTGAGCACCCAGGGCAGGACCGCGAGATAGACCAGGCCGATCTGGTCAAGCGGCAGGCCCCGGTCGCGCAGCACGCTCGGAAGGGCGCTGAAGGTCATCCCCGAGATGATGCTTTGCCCCACATACAGCCCGCCGACTCCGAGGACGACGGCGGCGGGGGAGCCGAGATTCCGCACAGCACTCACGTTTCTCACCAGCGATACCGCAGGCTGGCAATGACCTTCCTGCCCTCGTCGAAGTAGCAGTAGTTCGACGAGCAGACCTGAGACCTTTCGTCGAGCAGGTTTGTGGCGTTCACCTGGAAGCGCATGCCCTTCAAGCTCGGATCGATGTTCTCCAGATCGTAGCGGAGCGCGGCGTCCAGATATGTGCGGGGATCGTTCTCGAGGACCGGCCGGTTGAGATTGTCGCCGAGGCTCGAGCCGACATACCGGACGCCGCCGGCGATGCCGAGGCCCTTGGCCGCTCCTTCCTGTACCGTGTAGTCGAGCCAGAGGGACGCCATGTGATAGGGCACGCTGGTCAAGCGGTTGCCCTCGGTCTCCGGCGTGAGGCGCAGGATGCGAGCATCGGTATACGAGTAGGACGCCTGGACGTTGAGCCCTTCCGCCAGCGACGCGACACCTTCGATCTCGAATCCCCGGGAGCGGATGTCGAGCTGGACCTGCTGGTTTGTTGCATCGACTACCTGATAGACGACGGCGTTGTCCTGGCGAAGATCGAAAACAGCGGCGCGAAGCGACGCGTTCACGCCGGGCAGATCGTACTTCACACCGATCTCCGTTTGCTCGCCTGTCGTCGGTTCCGCAACGCTGCCATCGAGGAGCGTGCCCGGATTCGGCGTGAACGACGTTCCGTAGCTGACATAGGGAGCGAGGCCGAAATCCGTCACGTAGCCCAGGGCGGCGCGGCCGGTGAACTTCGTGTCGTCTCGGTCGAACTCGTAGCCGGCGGTGTTGTACTCGCTCGACAGCCAGTCGTGGCGGCCGCCCAGGGTCAGGCGCCAGTTCTGCCACTTGATCTGGTCCTGGAGATAGAGGCCTGTCAGGGTTTGGGTCTGCTCCTCCCGATAGGTGAGAGCGGGATCCGTTCCAATCGGAACAATGCCGAAACCCTGCTTGGATACGTAGCTGAGACGGCTGACGTCGAGGCCACTCAGAATCGTGTGCCCGACCGGGCCGGTATTCACGCGACTTTCGAGATGAGTGTCGCTGACGATGCCCCAGTTGTTCTCACGCGTGAGTCCCGATCCGCCATAATAGTACTCCTGGTTGGTACCGAGCGCCGAGAACCTCGTGCGCTGGCGCAGGGTGAACATGTCGTTGAAGCGGTGCTCGAACTCATAACCGATCCGGCCCTGCTGCTGACGGAAGTCGTTGTAGCGGGCATCACCGGCGAAGATCCTGGTCGCGCCGATCGACAGGCTGGTGGGATTGCCCGCGGCGTCCGTCGCGTAATCGTTGATGTAGGCCGCAGTGCCGCCCGTTGTTGCATCCATGTACTCGGCGAGGATCGTCAGAGACGTTGCCTCAGTCGGCTTCCAGGTGAAGGCCGGCGCAATGAAGATGCGGTCGTCCTTGACGGCGTCGATTTCGGTTCCGGCATCGCGGACGAGACCTGTGAGCCGGTAGAACATGGAATTGTCAGATGTGACCGGGCCGGAGAGATCGAAACTGCCTTGCAGGCGCCCGTAGGAACCGGACTGCACCTCGACTTCCCGGAATGGGAGGAAGGTGGGGCGCTTGGAGATCAGATCCACGATGCCGCCAGTGCTGCTCGCACCGTAGATCGATGCCGCGGGGCCGCGCAGGATGGAAATGCCCTCCAGGCCATAAGGCTCGAGCCTGAACAGACCGTTCGGGCTGTTGACCTGACGCAACCCGTCCCTGAACACGCCCGTATAGGTGACGTCGATGCCGCGGATCGTGAAGGCGTCGTACCGCGGATCGAAGCCATATCCTCCCACCCTTGCTCCCGGGGTATAGGACACCGCCTCGAGCAGGTTTTGCGGCTTGCGATCCTCGATCTGCTTCTGGGTCACCGTGGAGATGGATTGCGGTGTTTCGAGAATTGGCGTGTCGGTCTTGGTGGCGCTCCTGGAGACAGTGGCCACATAGCCG
>DASRWK010000372.1:0-3716 GCA_035776715.1 Microvirga sp. | reverse complement strand
TGAGCGATCTCCGGCTGATACGGCGTGTAGCTCGTCAGGAACTCGGAGCGCTGGATCAGGTGATCGACGGTCGCCGGCACATGGTGCTTGTAGGCGCCAGCGCCGACGAAGAACGGAACCGACGAGGCCGAGCGAAACCGCCTCCGTGAACACGGCGATCAGCAGCGCGCCGTGCTTGTGCGCCTTCTCGGCGATGGGCTTCAGGTCGCGCACGTTGCCGAACACGTCCGGCGACTGCACGACGACGCAGGATGTCGTGTCGTCGATCTGGGAGAGAATGTCCTCGCTGCCAGAAACATCCGGCTGCATGGTGACGACGCTGTCGCTCGCCATGTCGGAAAGCGTGCGCACCACCTCCGCGTAATGCGGATGCAGGCCACCGGAGAGCACGGCCTTGCGGCGCTTGGTGACGCGATGCGCCATGAGCACCGCCTCGCCCGTGCCGGTCGAGCCGTCATACATCGAGGCGTTGGCCACTTCCATGCCGGTGAGCGCGGCAACTTGAGTCTGGAACTCGAAGAGATATTGCAGCGTGCCCTGAGCGATCTCCGGCTGATACGGCGTGTAGCTGGTGAGGAACTCCGAGCGCTGGATCAGGTGATCGACGGTCGCCGGAACATGGTGCTTGTAGGCGCCGGCGCCCACGAAGAACGGCACGGAGGAGGCCGAAACGTTCCTGGCGGACATGCGCGAGAGGATACGCTCGACTTCCAGCTCGCCCTTGCGGCGCGGCAGGTCCACCGGCTCCTTGAGGAGCAGGTTCTTCGGTACGTCGGCGAACAGCTCGTCCACCGTTTTGACGCCGATGCGCGCGAGCATCTCGCTGCGGTCGGTGTCGGAGAGAGGCAAATAACGCATCGGCTGAAAACCTTGGGTTAGTGCGATGGGATGCCCGCCACCACGATCTCCGTGAGCACGGAGTTGGCGATGAAGCATTCCTTGTGGGCGAGGTGATGCATGTCGGCGATCTGTTCAGGGCTAGGGATCCTGTCGCCCGAAAACTCGATGATTGGATCGAGCGTGATCTTGGAAACGAAGAGCTTGCCCTTCTCGTTCGGCGTCATCTCGCCGACCGCCTTGTCCTCGTAACGGTCGACGACGAAGCGCTTCTTGGCGGCGATCCCGAGAAAGGTGAGCATGTGGCAGCTCGACACCGCCGCCACGAAAGCCTCCTCGGGGTCGACCGCGTCTTCGCGGGACAAGGGCAGCGGCACCACGGAAGGCGACGCCGATGCCATGAACTCGATGCCGCCGTCGAACGACCACAGATGGCCGCGGCTGTAACGGTTGTCGGAGAAGACCTCGTCCTCCCGGCGGGTCCAGCGTACATTGGCCGTGTATTCGTGCGACATCGGGCTGCCTCTTACGAAATCGACTTCACGAATTCCTGGTACTGCTCTTCGGTCATGAGACCGTCGAGTTCGCTCTGGTCCGTGAGGCGGATCTTCATGAACCAGCCGCGGCCGGCGGGATCCTCGTTCACGGTGCCGGGCGAGGCCTCGAGCTCGCTGTTGACTTCGACGACCTCGCCGGAAACCGGAGCATAGACTTCGCTCGCGGCCTTCACGCTCTCGACGACGGCGGCTTCGTCGCCCTTCGAGAGAGTCTTTCCGACGCTCGGCAGCTCCACGAAGACGACGTCGCCGAGCTGGCTCTGCGCGTAGTCGGAAATGCCGACGATGCCGGCGTCGCCCTCGACGCGGATGTATTCGTGGTCCTTGGTGTAGCGCGTAGTCATGCTTCCTGCTCCCTCTGGAATTAGCGCTTGTAACGATGCGGTGCGAACGGCATGGCCGCGACCTTGGCGGGCAGCGGCTTGCCGCGAACGACGAGATGAAGATCGGTGCCGAGGGCGGACAGTTCCTTCGACACATAGCCCATGGCCACGGGGCCGTTGACGGTGGGACCGAAGCCGCCGGAGGTCACGATGCCCACCTCGCGGCCCTCGGGCGTGGCGATGATCGCGCCCTCCCGGGCCGGGGCGCGGCCTTCGGGCTTCAGGCCGACGCGCACGCGGGCGGGGCCCTCCTTGATCTCGCGCTGAATGCGCCCGGCCCCCGGGAAGCCCCCTTCCTCGCGGCGGCGCTTCTGGATCGACCAGATCAGGCCGGCCTCGATGGGGGACGTCGTGGTGTCGATGTCGTGACCGTAGAGGCACAGCCCCGCCTCGAGACGAAGCGAGTCGCGCGCGCCGAGGCCGATGGGCTTCACCTCCGGATCTGAAAGGAGCCTGTTCCAGAGCGTCGCCGCGTCCTCGGCCTTACAAGAGATCTCGAAGCCGTCCTCGCCCGTGTAGCCCGAGCGGGACACGTGGCACGGGACGCCGTCGATTCGCACGTCGGCGGACATCATGAAGGGGAGAGCGGCGGCCTCAGGCGCGAGCCTGCCGAGAACGGCTTCGGCCGAAGGGCCCTGCAGCGCCATGAGGGCGAGGTCGTCATTGCGGTCGAGCGAGACGCCTTTCGGCAGGCGCGCCTGGATGTGGGCGTAATCGGCCTCCTTCATGGAGGCGTTCACCACGAGATAGAGCCGGCCCTCGCGGCCCGGCGCGCCGACGCGGGTGACCATGAGGTCGTCGAGAATACCGCCGTCATTTGCGAGAAGCTGCGAATAGCGCTGCTGATCGGGCTTGAGGTTCAGCACGTCCGCGGGGATGAGCGCCTCCAGTGCCCTGGCCACGGTCTCGTGGCTCTCGTCCTCGGCAACCAGGAAAGCCTGTCCCATGTGGGAGACGTCGAACAGGCCCGCATGCTCGCGGGTCCAGGTGTGCTCGGTCAGGATGCCGGTGGGATACTGAACCGGCATGTCGTAGCCCGCGAAGGGCACCATGCGGGCGCCGAGCGAAACGTGCTCGGCATGAAGCGGGGTTTGCAGAAGCGGCGCTGGCTCGGCCATCGGATTTCCTCAAAGGTGCGCGTTTCTCCGAGCCTTGCGGCCCGTTGCCTTGCGCCCCCTCTGTCCCGAGACCTGAGAGATTTCCCCGACCGCTCGAAGCGGCAGGTTACGCCCGTCGGTGGGCGACGTTTTGAAGCGTCGCCGCTTTCCAGAGTGCCAGCTCCCGCGCGGTCCTTTGGCCTGAGCGTTTCCGGGGCGGTTGCGCCTTCGGCGCCGGACTTCGAAAGTCCGGTCTCTTCCGCGGGGATCATCGGCCCTTTAGCTCTGAAGAGGAAATAGGATCCTGTCAACAAATCAGGGCGCCGCACGGGGCCTCTCCCCGTCTTAATTGACTGAAGGCTTCCGAAGCCTCATTGTTGCGCCGTCATCCACAGAAGGGGAAAGCGCGGCCTGATCCGGTCGGCAGCTCCTAGTACCGTTGCTCGAACTGGTCATCGCTCTTGCTCTCGTCGCCCTGAACGGCGTTTTCGCGCTTTCAGAACTCGCCATCGTTTCCGCCCGCAGGCCTCGCCTGAAGGCCATGGCAGAGCAGGGCCGTACCGGGGCCCACACCGCCCTGACCCTCATGGAGGATTCCGGGCGCTTCCTCTCGACGGTCCAGATCGGGATCACCCTCGTGGGCATCCTGGCCGGCGCCTTCTCGGGCGCAGCCCTCGGCAGCCGGCTGACCCAGATCCTGATGGCGGAAGGCGTCCCGGCGGGCGCGGCCGAGCCCCTCGGCTTCGGCGTCGTCATCGGCCTCATCACCTATCTCTCCATCGTCATCGGCGAGCTCGTGCCCAAACAGCTCGCCTTGCGCCATCCCGAGGGCATCGCCTGCG
>DASRWK010000371.1:0-4741 GCA_035776715.1 Microvirga sp. | reverse complement strand
CCGGCAAGGTCGCCGTCAACAACATCCAGACGGCCTGAGCCCAGGTCTTCCCATCGGGCGGCGCGGTGTTCCACGCCGCCTGACAGAGCCGCCCTTCAAAGGGCGGCTTTTTTGTTCGCGCGAATGAGGAGGCCGTCCCTGAAGGTGACGGCGCCAGCATCCGGCCATCAGAGGCGTCATCCCGATACCGGAACATCCGAGAGAGCATGCCATGTCCCACAAGTTCAAGATCAAGCAGATGGTCCGGCTCAAGCAACCGGGCCTGGCAGACGCGCGCATGGGCTCTGCGGGCGTTTACGAAATCATCCGGTTGATGCCCGCGGATCAGACCGGAGAGCTCTCATACCGGATCAGGTCAGGCTCAGTGGAAAGGGCCGTCCGGGAGAGTGAGATCCGCGGCGCCTGAATGCCGGGACTTTCACCCGATCGTCCGACGCACGGTTTCGCGGCGGGCGTGAACCACTCACGACAAGAGAGGACATTCTTTGCAGGTTTTCGTCAGAGACAACAACGTCGACCAGGCTCTCCGGGCGCTCAAGAAGAAGATGCAGCGCGAGGGGATCTTTAGGGAAATGAAGGCTCGAAAGGCCTACGAGAAACCATCGGAGCGGAAGACCCGCGAGAAGGCGGAAGCCGTGCGCCGGGCACGCAAGCTCGCCCGCAAGCAGGCGATCCGCGAGGGTCTGATCGCAGCCCCGAAGCGGCCTGCCCGCGACGCCCGGGGCGCCGGCCGGGGTGCTCGCCCGAGCGCACCCACGGCCGCCCGTCAAGGCAGCTGAGCCCCTATACGCGGGACTCACGCTCAGGGGCTTTGAACGCCTGCCGGTGGGCCTCCTGACGAGGCCGTCGCCGACATGGCCATGGACGCTCCGGAAGTCCCGCTGAACTCAGCCACGAAGCCCGCCTGATCGGCGGGCTTTTTTCGTGCCGGTCGCTTTCGGCAGAAACATAGCGCGGATTGCCTTCATGTCAGAAAGCTGTCTTAATGGCTTCGCGGGGGGATTTCGTGAACCGGCACGTGAAGCAGCGGCTCGAGGAGAGCCTGAATACGGCGACCGCATCCGGCAGGGCGGTGGCGAGCTATATGCTCGCAAACCTCAATGAGCTCCCGTTCGAAACCTCCGCCTCCATCGCCCGGAAGCTCGGTGTCAGCGAACTGACCGTAGGGCGCTTCTGCCGGACCATCGGCTACCGGCACCTCAAGGACCTCAAGGATCACCTGCGAAGGGACCTCGGAGGCAGCCCCTGGCTCATCGGAGACAGGCTCAGGGAGTTCCGGAGGCGCAGCCGGCAGGACCGGGGAGAACTCACGAAGAGTTTCGATCTGGAGGTCGCGGCCCTGGTTCGGGTCTACGAATATGCTCAGACCCCCGCATTCCGATCCGCGAGCCGGCGCCTTGCGACCGCGTCGCGGGTCTATGTCGCCGGATTCCAAACGGAGAGGGGGCTTGCAGCCTCACTGGCCCACAACCTGCAATATCTGCGCGACGGCGTGCATTTGCTGGATGCAGGCTCCGGCCACTTCGCCGAGGCGCTCCTCGGAGGCGACGGCCAGTCCGCCCTCGTGATCTTCGAAGCCCGTCGCTATTCGCGACAGGCGAAGCTCCTTGCGAGCAAAGCGCATGCGCGCGGCATCCCCGTCACTCTGCTGACCGACACCTATTGCGACTGGGCGGAAGGCTGCGCGGCCGAGGTATTCCGCATCCCCACGGACATCAACCTCTTCTGGGATTCGACGGCGCCGATGCTCTCGCTGGTGCATCTGCTGCTGAACGCCGCATTCAACGAGATGGGCCCGCAGGTGGAGGAGCGGCTGAATGCGACGGCCGCGCTTTATCATGAATTCGTCGGCTATACGGAGGATCCGTAAGGTTCGGCGTGGAGAGGACCGGAA
Organism: Microvirga sp.; assembly: GCA_035776715.1. Classification (GTDB taxonomy): domain Bacteria; phylum Pseudomonadota; class Alphaproteobacteria; order Rhizobiales; family Beijerinckiaceae; genus Microvirga. The sequence goes on along the minus strand of DASRWK010000371.1, from coordinate 2,847 downwards.
TGGTCGAAACAACAGAGGGTACAAAATGTACAAAGCGATTCTCGCCGCAGGCATCTGCATCCTGGGCATGACGTCCCTGGCATCGGCGCAGGAGAAGAAGGAAATCGTGATCGCCTCGGAGGGTGCCTATCCGCCCTTCAACTTCATGGATTCCAGCAACAAGCTGCAGGGCTTCGACGTCGAGATCGCGAATGCGCTGTGCGAGAAGATGCAGGTGAAGTGCACCATCGTGGCGCAGGATTGGGACGGCATGATCCCGGCGCTCCTCGCCAAGAAGTTCGACGCGATCGTCGCTTCCATGACGATCACCGAAGAGCGCAAGAAGCAGATCGATTTCACCGACCGCTATTATCGCACGCCGCTTTCCGTCGCCGTTCCGAAGGAATCGGAGATCAAGGACACCACGGCCGCCTCCATGAAGGGAATGGCCGTGGGCGCCCAATCCTCCACCACCCAGGCGATCCATGCCGAGGACGTCTATGGCAAAGCCGGTGCCGATGCGAAGCTCTATCCGACGCAGGACGAAGCCAATGCCGATCTGGCGAACGGACGTCTGGATGCCGTCGTGGCCGACAAGTTCGTGCTGGTCGAATGGCTGAAGAACACGGGCAAGGATTGCTGCAAGCTCCTCGGCGACATCGAGGGAACCATGTCCGAGGCGGGCATCGCGATCCGCAAGGAGGACAAGGAGCTGAAGGAGAGGTTCAACAAGGCGATCAAGGACATCGTGGCCGACGGTACCTACCAGAAGATCCAGAGCAAGTACTTCGAGTTCGACATCTATTAAGCTCAGCCGAGATCTCGCTTGAGGCGTCGGCGCCACCCTGCCGGCGCTTCCCGCGAGCCCTGCGTAAAGGTCGGTCCATTGCAGGATGCTCTTTCCCTTCTTTCCTTCTCCGACGGAGGCTGGGGCAATGCGCTCGCGGCGGGCACTCTCGTGACCCTGACGCTCGCTCTCACCACGCTGCCGATCGGCATCTTTCTCGGCCTCGGGGTTGCCTTGACGGCGCGCTCCCGCAGCCCGCGCGCGCGCGCCGTGGCCACTGTGTTCACGACTGTGTTCCGCGGCCTGCCGGAACTGCTCACCCTGCTCATCGTCTATTACGGCGGTCAGATCCTCATTCAACGCCTGATGGCCGCGATGGGCTACGAGGGGCAGCTCCAGATCAATGCGTTTCTGGCCGGCGTCGTCGCCTTCGGTCTCGTTCTCGCGGCATTCTCCAGCGAGGTCTGGGTGGGGGCGCTCAACACCGTTCCAAGAGGGCAGTACGAGGCGGGAAGCGCGCTCGGCCTCTCCAGGTGGCTCACATTCCGGCTCATTGTTTTCCCGCAGCTCATGAGAGCGGCTCTGCCGGGGCTGTCCAACAACTGGCTCACCCTTCTGAAGGATACCTCCCTGATCTCGACCATCTCACTGGTCGACCTGATGCGGCAGACGAACTTGGCTGTCGGCGCCACGAAGCAGCCGATCGTGTTCTATCTCGCGGCCTGCCTCATCTATCTGCTCCTCTCGGCGGGATCGGGGCTTGCCTTCACGGTCCTGGAGCGCCGCGCCAATCGCGGCTATGCGAGAGGTTAGAATGACGTTTCGCGATGTTCTGGGCCTCGTCATCGATCTCGACCTCCTGGACCGCTATGGCTGGCGCTTCGTCGAAGGTGCCGGCGTTACGGCGCAGCTGGTGGCGATCTCCTTCACGATCGGGGGAATTCTCGGTCTGCTGCTGGCGCTCGCACGCCTGTCGGACAATCGCCCGCTCCGCTGGCTCACGGGTGGCTACATCTATTTCTTCCGTGGATCTCCTCTGCTCGCGCAGCTGTTCCTGCTCTATTACGGCCTCGGATCGCTGCGCGCCTTCTGGACGGATCTCGGCCTCTGGTGGTTCTTCCGCGAGGCCTGGTACTGTGCCTTGCTCGCCTTCACGCTGAACACGGCGGCCTATCAGGCCGAGATCTTCCGGGGAGCCATCCAGTCCGTTCCCGGGGGGCAGCGGGAGGCTGCGGCAGCGCTCGGGATGCACAAGGCGATCACCTTCGTGAAGGTGATTTTCCCCCAGGCGATGATCGTCTGCCTGCGGCCGCTCGGGAACGAGCTGATCCTCATGATCAAAGCCAGCGCCATCGCGTCGCTCGTCACGATCTACGATCTCATGGGCGTCACCAAGCTCGCATTCTCGCGCTCCTACAACTTCGAGCTCTATCTGTGGGCCGCGGTTCTCTACCTCCTCATCGTCGAGTGCATCAGACGGCTCTGGGCGGTGCTCGAAAAGCGGCTCACCCATCACCTGAGGGCAGGGGAGCTGCCGCAACCGGCGCAGCAGGGCTGGCTGGGCCGCATGACGAAAGCCGCTCTCAAACCCAACGCTCAGTAAAGATCGCTCATCATGCGTTATGACGTCATCGTGCTCGGCGCCGGGATCGTCGGCGTCTCCGCCGCGCTCCATCTGCAATCGCGCGGCCGCTCCGTCTGTCTCGTCGACCGCCGCTCGCCGGGCGAGGAAACAAGCTATGGCAATGCCGGCCTCATCGAGCGGACGGGCGTCATTCCCTACGCGATGCCACGCCAGGTCTCGGCCCTTCTCCGCTACAGCCTGAACCGCTCGCCGGAGGTGCGGTATCGCCTCTCGCACCTGCCGAGGATGGGCGGGTGGCTCTTCAGATACTGGTGGCATTCCTCGCCGGAACGTCTTCTCGAGGCCACCAACGCCATGCTGCCGCTCATCGAGCGCTGCGTGGCGGAACACGACCGGCTCGTCGAGAGGGCCGGGATCGCGCATCTCCTGCGCCGCAGCGGCTGGATCGAGACGTTCCGGACGGCGGAAGGAAAGCGGAAGGCGCTCGCCGCCGCCG
>DASRWK010000370.1:0-4070 GCA_035776715.1 Microvirga sp. | reverse complement strand
GTCGACCGTGTGCTGAAGAATGGAGATCAGCTCCCCGGCCTCGTTGAACAGGGGCGTGTGCGTGGCGCTCCAGAAACGCTCCTCGAATCCCTGGCCGTCGGGCAAGGGAATGGCATACTCGATGAGCGGCAGGTGATCGGTCACCTTTTCCTGGATCACGCGGTCGAACGACGCCCGAAGCTGCTTGTAGCTCTCCGAGGCCGGGTCGCTGGGGAACGCCTCGAACATGCCGCGGCCCACGAGTTCCTCCCGCCTGCGCATCGTGACGCGCAGATACGCGTCGTTCATGCCCATGATGACGAGCGACGGATTGAGCAGCACGTACGGGTTTGGCGACGCGTTGAAGAGAGCCTCAAAGTTGATGGATTTCAATGCTTTAAGCTGGAGGCAACCCAGCTCCCCTTTTTATCTGCCGCATGGAGCACTGCCTTATGTAGGACGCTTCCCGGCGGAAGCCAGTTCTGTCACGGCACAGCTACCCGGGCCGCAACCAAACTTGGCCAGAAACGTTCCGGTTTGGAACATGCTCAGGAGACCCTGGTCCCGGCATCGTACGTGATTGGGTGCTCGATTGGAAACGGAATACGCTTCATTGACTGCGGTCGGCGCTAAGGCGGACGCCAAGGCAGGCGACTTTCATGCGCTCCAGGCGCGGCTCGCAAAAACCTTCGAATCCTTCTCCGAGCACGACGCGCCCCGGACCGTTCTCATCGTCCCGAGCCTGAGCATGGACCAGGAGGTGCTGGCCAACATTTCAGGCGCTTACCACTACGAGGAGCGCATGTTGTGCTATCTCATGCTGCTCCGGATGCCGCGCACCCGGGTGATCTATCTGTCGAGCCATCCCATCCCGGAATCGATCATCGACTATTACCTGCACCTCTTGCCGGGTATTCCGGCGCAGCATGCCCGCAGCCGCCTGACCCTCTTCTCGTGCCATGACGGTTCGGCCATTCCCCTGACGGAGAAGATTCTCGACCGCCCGCGTCTTCTTAACCGTATTCGCGCCTCCATCCCCGATCCCGAAGCCGCCTACATGATCTGCTTCAACGTCACCGAACAGGAGCGCAGTCTCGCTTCGCGGTTGAACCTGCCGATCTACGGCTGTGATCCGGACCTGCTGCACTGGGGATCGAAGAGCGGCTCCCGCAAGATCTTCCGCGAGGCAGGAATAGAGATGCCGGAAGGCTTCGAGGAACTGCGCGGCGTTGACGAGATCGCCGACGCCCTGGAGGAGCTGCGGGCACGCAGGCCCGGCCTGAAGCGGGCGGTCGTCAAACTGGAGGAAGGCTTCTCGGGCGAGGGCAACGCCCTCTTCACCTATGAGGGCGCTCCCGAAGGCCCCGCCCTGAAACCCTGGATCAGGGACCGTCTGCCTCAGCTCGCTTTCGAAGCCAAGGACATGACCTGGGAGCTGTTCGGAGAGAAGCTCTCGAGCATGGGTGGCATCGTCGAGGAATTCATCGAGGGCGATGTGAAGCGCTCACCCTCCGCGCAGTTTCGGGTCGATCCGCTTGGCCAGTTGGAGGCGGTCTCGACCCATGATCAGGTTCTCGGCGGGGAAAGCGGACAGGTTTTCCTCGGATGCCTGTTCCCTGCCGACGAGGACTACCGGCTTCAGATTCAGGAGAGCGGGCGCAAGGCGGCCCGCATTCTTGCCGCAAAGGGCGTCCTCGGGCGCTTCGCCATTGATTTCCTGTCCGTGAAGGTGGGCGACGAATGGCGCCACTACGCCATCGAGATCAACCTGCGCAGAGGCGGCACCACGCATCCCTTCATCATGCTCGAGTTCCTGACGGAGGGACAATACGACGCTGCGACCGGCACGTTCCTCACGCCCTCCGGGCAGCCGCGCTGCTACTATGCCTCGGACAACCTGCAGTCGGATGCCTATCGCGGGCTTCTGCCTGCCGATCTCATCGACATCGCGGCCGTGAACTGCCTCCATTTCGATGGAGCCAGCCAGCAGGGCGTGATGTTCCATCTGATCGGCGCCCTGTCGGAATTCGGCAAGCTCGGCGTGCTCTGCATCGCGCCCACCCACGAGCGGGCGGAGGAGTTCTATCGCCGCACGACCGAGGTGCTCGATCGGGAATGCCGTTCCGCCTGAGGGGTCTCACCCCTCATACGTGATCCGAATCCTTGCTGCCGCCTCGCGCGCCCGCTGCCGCGCCTCCTCCACCGTATCGCCCGAGGCCAGGGCCACGCCCATGCGGCGATACGGACGCGTTGCGGGCTTGCCGAAGAGACGAACCTCGACGTCGCTTCCTTCGGTGCCGAGCGAAAGCGCCTCCTTCAGCCCCTCGATGGCGAATCGCTCGGCGTCCCGGTCGGCGAGAACCACGGCGGACGCGGTGGGGCCATTCAGGCGAACCGGCGGGATCGGCAGCCCGAGCACGGCCCGGGCGTGGAGATCGAACTCGGACAGGTTCTGCGACAGCAGCGTCACCAGGCCCGTGTCGTGCGGCCGTGGAGAAAGCTCGGAGAAGATCACCTCGTCCCTGGTCACGAAGAACTCGACACCGAAGATCCCGTAGCCGCCGAGATTGTCGACCACCTTGCGAGCCATTTCCTGCGCATCGGCAAGGAGCTTGCCGGTCATGGGCGTCGGCTGCCAGGATTCCTGATAATCGCCGCGCTCCTGCCTGTGTCCGATCGGGGCGCAGTAGGACACACCCTCACGCGAACGGACCGTCAGGAGCGTGATCTCGTATTCGAAGGGGATGAATTCCTCGACGATCACCTTCCTCCGGTCGCCCCGCATGTTGGCGACGGCATAGTTCCAGGCCTGCTCCAGCTCCTCGGAGGAGCGGACGGTGCTCTGGCCCTTGCCGGAGGACGACATGACCGGCTTGATCACGCAGGGCAGCCCCGTGTGCTCGACTGCCGCCCTCGCCTCGTCGAGGCTTTCCGCATAGCGGTACTTGGAGGTGCGAAGGCCGAGCTCTCTGGCGGCGACATCCCGGATGCGATCGCGATTCATGGTCAGCGAAGCCGCCCTCGCCGAGGGAACGACCGTGAATCCCTTGTCTTCGAACTCCTGAAGCACCTCGGTGCGGATCGCCTCGATCTCCGGCACGATGAAGTCCGGTCTGTGCTTTTCGATAGCCCGTCTCAGGGAATCGGCATCCAGCATCGAGAACACCTCGGACTCGTCCGCGACCTGCATGGCGGGGGCATGGGCGTAAGAGTCGCAGGCAATCACCTGGCAGCCATAACGCTTGGCCGAGATCACGAACTCCTTGCCGAGTTCGCCCGATCCGAGAAGGAGAATTTTCGCTGTGAACACCGTCAGGACCTTTCCTATGCTTTGGCGCGAAACACCGGCCGTCCGAGCGCGTTCTGTGGAAGCATGCTTTCGGATGGCTTACCAGCCACGTCGCGTCGGCACGGCCGGAAGTCTGCATCAGACGCATCCCTGCCGTCACGCCTACGCATTGTGCGAACCCAAGCCTCATACGTTAAGGGGAAGCCCAGGAGAAGCGGAATGCTTGGAACGAAGAAAACACCGAACCGCTATGCCAAGCGGGTCACGCGGGTCGAGCCTCCATCGCTGGACGAGGCCATTGCCGCCGCACAGGGACTGACCGACGACATCGAGTGCCAGATCGAGATCGCGTCCCAGCTCATGGGCATGCCCGAGGACGAGGTGCGGCCCGTGGTTCTCAAGAGCGCGGCTCAAATCCGCCGGCCGGAACGCGCACCTTTCGCCGACCGTATCCTGGATCGTCGCGAAGGCGCCAAGGTCATCGTGGTGGAGCGGCGGCGTCCGCGCTTGGCAGCGCGATAGGATTTGCCTATCGACGAATCCAAGCCGTCCGGGGACTGCACGAAGCCGGTCCGTCTATTTTCAAAGTTGCACCTACATGGTCAAAGGCATTGTCCTTGCTTTCCTTGCCTTTGCCCTGTTCGCCTGGGGCGACGCCGTGGTGAAGGCGATCGGTCACGATCTCGACCCGTTCGAGGTGACCTTCTTCGGCTACGTCATCCCCCTCCTGCTCTCGCCCGCCTTCATGAAACCCGGCGACCGGCTGACGGATCTCGTGCGCTGGAGAAGCCCCTGGCTCATG
>DASRWK010000369.1:0-8237 GCA_035776715.1 Microvirga sp. | reverse complement strand
GGGCGTTCCATGAACCAAAATGCTGCTGGGTCCGACAATCCCGACGACAGGGAGGAGGGCGTAAAATTCTACACGATCGGGGATCTGGCCCGTGAGTTCGGCGTGACGTTGCGCACCCTGCGCTTCTACGAGGACCGTGGCCTTCTCTCTCCTCGTCGTGACGGCACTGCCCGGATCTACGATGCCCGCGACCGCGAGCGTCTGTCCGTAATCCTGAAGGGCAAGCAGCTTGGCTTCACCCTCACCGAGATCCGCGCCATGCTGGCCGAGGAGCGTTCGGCCGATGGCCCGGCCATGAACCTCAAGCTCTCTCTGGACCAGATCGAGGATCAGATCCGCCATCTCGAGCAGCAGAAGGCCGAGATCGAGGAGGCACTGGAGGAACTCAAGGCGCGTCGCGCCGGCCTTGCCATCGCGGCCTGAGCCCCGCGGTCGCCTCTCGCCTTTCCTCTTCCAAGTCTCCTGTATCGAGTCTCCTGCAATACGCCTGGACGGCCGAAGGTGATCCCACCCGACGCCTTCCGGGCGTTTTGGTCTCCGCGGCGGCTGTCATCGAGCGGTTTTGGCGCCCGCGAAGGGTGGATCCTCGCTGCGGAGCACGCCGTTTCCCGAGCACTCGTCTGTGTTCCGGCGTTTCTGCGCCCTACCTCTTTCCAAAAGGAATCGATGGTTTATATATAAACTATCTATTGGGCCGGCTTGCTCTCCTGAAGGGCTGTGGCTGGCCGCCGATCCTGGAGGAAGAGCCAATGCCGGTTTACAAGGCCCCCGTCGAAGACGTCATGTTTCTCTTGAACGATGTCTTCCCGATAGAGCGCCACAACAATCTGCCGGGTTTCGCCGACGCTACCCCGGATATGGTCGAGGCCATCCTCACCGAGGGTGCCAAGCTCTGCGAGGAGGTCTTCGCTCCCCTGAACCGCACGGGCGATCTCGAGGGCTGCACCCGCAACCCGGATGGCTCGGTGACCACTCCGAAGGGCTTCAAGGAGGCTTACGAGGCTTATGCAGCCGGCGGCTGGATGGGTCTGTCCATGCCGACGGAATATGGTGGACAGGGGCTGCCTTCGACGCTCAACACCATCATGCAGGAGTTCGTCTCCTCCGCGAACCTTTCTCTCGGCATGTATCCGGGGCTGACGCAGGGCGCCATCGCGGCCCTCCTGGTCCATGGCACCGAGGAGCAGAAGAAGACCTATGTGCCGAAGATGGTGGAGGGTGCCTGGACCGGCACCATGAACCTCACCGAGCCTCATTGCGGCACGGATCTGGGCCTGCTCAAGACCAAGGCGGTTCCGAACGGCGACGGCTCCTACGCCATCTCCGGCACCAAGATCTTCATCTCCGCCGGCGAGCACGACATGGCCGAAAACATCGTGCATCTGGTCCTGGCCAGGATCGAGGGTGCGCCCGCAGGCACCAAGGGCATCTCACTCTTCGTGGTGCCCAAGTTCCTTGTCGGCGCGGATGGATCCCTGGGCGAGCGGAACGGCGTGGCCTGCGGCTCCCTGGAGCATAAGATGGGCATCCACGGCAATGCCACCTGCGTCATGAACTACGATGGCGCGAAGGGCTGGCTCGTGGGCCAGGAGAACCGCGGCCTCAACGCCATGTTCGTGATGATGAACGAGGCACGCCTCGCTGTGGGCGTGCAGGGGCTTTCGCAATCCGAGGTCGCCTACCAGAACGCGGTGGCCTATGCGAAGGACCGCCTGCAGGGGCGCTCGCTCACCGGACCGAAATTCCCGGACAAGCCCGCCGATCCGATCATCGTCCATCCGGACGTGCGCCGCACTCTTCTGTCCATCAAATCCTTCAACGAGGCGGCCCGCGCGCTCCTCGTCTGGACGGCGCTCAAGAGCGATATCGCGCATCGTTCCACCGACGAGGCGGAGCGCCAGTCGGCGGACGACCACATGGGTCTCATGACACCGGTGGTGAAGGGCGTGCTCACCGATCTCGGCTTCGAGAACGCCGTGAAGGCGCAGCAGATGTTCGGCGGCCATGGCTACATCGAGGAATGGGGCATGTCGCAGTTCGTGCGCGATGCCAGGATCGCGATGATCTACGAGGGCGCCAATGGCATCCAGGCGATGGATCTCGTCGGACGCAAGCTGGGCAAGGACGGCGGCCGCGCCATCATGAGCTTCTTCAACGAGGTCGGCGCATTCTGCCAGGAGAATGCGCATGACGAGAACCTGCAAGGTTTCGTCGCTCCCTTGCAGCAGGGTCTCGGACACCTTCAGCAGGCCACCATGTGGTTCATGCAGAACGCCATGACGAAGCCCGACAACGCGGGCGCCGGCGCCACCGACTACATGCATCTCTTCGGCACCGTCGCCATGGGCTATATGTGGGCCAAGATGGCGAAGGCGGCCCATGCCAGGAAAGCCGGAGGAGACGGTATCGCCGCGAAGATGGATGCGAAACTGCTGACGGGTCGCTTCTTCATGGAGCGTATGATGCCCGAAACCGGCGCGCGATTGGCCCGCATCGCATCCGGCGCGGATGTCACCATGGCGATGCCGGTTGAGGCTTTTTGATCGACCAGCGTCGTCCCGGCCGAACATCGCGAAGAGCCGGGATCGCGCACTGAGTAAAGTGCCTGTTCTTGAAAACGATCCCGGGTTGCGCTTCGCTTTCTCGGGGTGACGCCAAACAAATCTGGGAGGCTTTCATGGCCGATGCATTTATCTATGACGCCGTTCGCACGCCGCGCGGGCGTGGCAAGCCGGACGGTTCCCTTCATGAGGTGCCGGCCGTCGATCTTGCCGTCACGGCCCTCGATGCGATCCGCAAGCGCAACGACCTCGACCCGATGCTGGTGGAGGACGTGGTGCTCGGCTGCGTCGATCCCGTCGGCGAAGCGGGCGGCGACATTGCGCGTGCTGCGGCGTTGAAAGCCGGGTTCGGCAAGGAAGTGCCGGGCGTGCAGATCAATCGCTTCTGCGCCTCCGGCCTCGATGCCGTCAACTTGGCCGCCGCGCAGGTAATGTCCGGCATGAAGGACATTGCCATCGGCGGCGGTGTCGAATCCATGAGCCGGGTCGGCATGGGGGCTTCCGGCGGCGCATGGCCGGTCGATCCGGGCATCGCGATCCCCAACTACTTCCTACCGCAGGGCATCTCGGCGGACCTGATCGCCACCAAGTACGGCTTCACGCGCGACGACGTCGACGCCTACGCGGTCGAGTCGCAGAAGCGCGCGGCGAAGGCGTGGGACGAGGGCCGTTTCGCCAAGTCCGTGGTGCCGGTAAAGGACGTCAACGGCCTGACAATTCTTGCCAAGGACGAGCACATGCGCCCGGGCACCGACATGCAGTCGCTGGGCCAACTCAAGGCCGCCTTCGTGCAGATGGGCGTGATGGGCGGCTTCGACGCGGTGGCGATCGCCGCACATCCGGATGTGGAGTTCATCGATCACGTGCATCATGCGGGGAACTCCTCCGGCATCGTGGATGGGGCTGCCGCCGTGCTCGTCGGCACGAAGGAGGGCGGCGCGAAGATCGGGGCCAAGCCCCGTGCGCGCATCAAGGGTTTCGCGTCCATCGGCTCGGATCTCGCTCTCATGCTCACCGGCCCCATCGACGTGTCGGAGCTTGCGCTCAGGAAGGCAGGCATGACGAAGGACGACATCGATCTCTTCGAGATCAACGAGGCATTCTCGGCAGTGGTGCTGCGCTACATCCAGGCGTTCGATCTAGACCCGGCGAAGGTCAATGTGAACGGCGGCGCCATTGCCATGGGCCATCCGCTCGGAGCAACCGGGGCGATGATCCTCGGCACGGTCCTCGACGAATTGGAACGCACGGGCAAGCAGACGGCGCTCGTCACCCTCTGCGTAGCCGCCGGCATGGGCACCGCAGCGATCATCGAGCGCGTTTAAGAGCGGCGGATAGGGGAGAAAATCCATGACGAACTTCACCAATTTCCGCTTCGAGGTCGATGCCGACGGCATTGCGCTCGCCACCTGGGATATGAAGGACCGCTCCATGAACGTCATCACCGGTCAGGTGATGGACGAGCTGTCCCGGATCATCGAGACGGTTGCGTCCGACGAGGCCATCAAGGGCTGCGTCATCACGTCGGGCAAGGAATCCTTCTCGGGCGGCGCGGATCTCACCATGCTCCAGGCGTCCAACGCGGAGTACATGCGCGTGGTCAGGGAGAAGGGCGAGGAGGCCGCCACCGCCTTTCTGTTCGAGGAATCTCGCAAGCTCTCGCTGCTCTATCGCCGTCTCGAGACCTGCGGAAAACCTTTCGCGGCCGCCGTTCACGGCGTGTGCCTCGGCGGCGCCTTCGAGCTGGCGCTCGCCTGCCATTTCCGGGTTCTGTCGGATGCGGATTCCACACGCGTCGGTCTGCCCGAGGTGAAGGTCGGGCTCTTCCCGGGCGCGGGCGGCACGCAGCGCGTGGCGCGGCTGATGCAGACGGGCGATGCGCTGCAGATGCTCTTCAAGGGCGAGCAGATCCGTCCGCTCATGGCGCGCAACATGGGCCTTGCTCACGCGGTCGCCCCGCGCGATCAGATCGTGCAGGCTGCGAAGGACTGGATCAAACAAGGAGGTTCGGTCGTCGCGCCGTGGGACCAGAAGGGTTTCAAGCTGCCTTCGAACAAGGTCTATTCCGCCGCCGGCATGCAGATCTGGCCTCCGGCCAACGCCATCTACCGCCGCGAGACGCAGGATAATTACCCGGCGATCCGCGCAATCCTGGAATCGGTCTATCAGGGGCTTCAGCTCCCGATGGATCTGGCGCTCAAGGTCGAGTCGCGCTGGTTCGCCAAGATCCTGCGGTCGAAGGAGGCGGCGGCCATGATCCGCACGCTCTTCATCTCCATGCAGGAACTCAACAAGGGTGCGCGCCGTCCAAAGGACGTGCCGCCGACGACCATCAGGAAGGTCGGCGTGGTCGGCGCGGGCTTCATGGGCGCGAGCGTCGCCTATGTCACCGCCAATGCCGGTCTTGAAGTCGTGCTGATCGACCGCGATGTGGAGGCGGCGGAGAAGGGCAAGGCCCATTCCCACAAGCTCATGTCCGACCAGATCATGAAGGGGCGCGCCAAGACTGCGGATCGCGACGCTCTGCTCGCGCGGATCACGGCCAGCGCCGATTACAAGGATCTGGCCGAGTGCGACCTCGTGATCGAAGCCGTGTTCGAGGACCCGTCCGTGAAGGCCGAGGTGATTCAGAAGGTCGAAGCGGCGATCCGCCCGGATTGCATTTTCGCCTCCAACACCTCGACCCTGCCTATCACGGGCCTTGCCCGGAACTCGAAGAATGCGGGCCAATTCATCGGTATCCATTTCTTCTCGCCGGTCGAGAAGATGATGCTGGTCGAGATCATCCTCGGCAAGGAAACCGGCGACAAGGCGCTCGCAACCGCGCTCGATTACGTGCGCCTCATCAAGAAGACGCCTATCGTCGTCAACGATTCCCGCGGTTTCTTCGCCAATCGCTGCGTGTTGGCCTACATTCTCGAAGGCCATCTCATGTTCACGGAAGGTCTGCCTGCATCCATGATAGAGCAGGCGGGCAAGCAGGCCGGCATGCCGGTCGGGCCGCTCTCGTTGAATGACGAGGTGGGGGTCGATCTGGGCCTCAAGATCCTGAGAGCCACGAAAGCGCAGCTCGGAGAGGCGGCGATCGTTCCCCAGCAGGAGGAGCTGCTCACCCGTCTCGTGGAGAAGGAGGGCCGCCTCGGCCGCAAGAACCGGAAGGGCTTCTACGATTACCCGGAGGCGGGCCAGAAGCGTCTCTGGCCTGGCCTCAAGGAAATGCAGGCGAAGCGCGTGGAGCCTGAACTCGTGGATATGCAGGAACTGAAGCAGCGCCTCCTGGTCACGCAGGCTCTCGAGGCTGCACGCACGTTCGAGGAAGGCGTGATAACCGATCCGCGCGAGGCGGATGTCGGATCCATTCTCGGGTTCGGTTTCGCTCCCTACACGGGTGGCGCCCTGTCCTACATCGACTTCATGGGCGCGAAAGCCTTCGTGGATCTGTGCCATAAGCTGCAGGCCAAGCATGGCGACCGTTTTGCGCCGCCAAAGCTGCTCCTCGACATGGCGGCTTCAGGGGAGACCTTCTATGGCCGCGCCGGAGGGAAGAGGGCGGCGTAAGCATCATGGCTCTTCGTCATCACCGGCCTGGTGCCGGTGATCCACGTCTTCACGGCGTGACGCCTCCAGGACGTGGATGGCCGGGTCAAGCCCGGCCGTGACGGGGAAGGCCATGACGCGAACAGATATGAAGAACAAATCTTGGCCAGCGCCTTGCAGCGTCTCATGATGCGGAGAGACTGATGACAGAGCTTTTTTCCATGAAATCCCACTTTGTCATGATGGCGGCCTACAACGCGTGGTGCAACGAGCGGATCTACGAGGCAGCCGCGCAATTGCCCGAGGCGGATTATCACGCAGATCGCGGGGCATTCTTCAAGTCTGTGAGCGGAACGTTGAACCATCTCCTCACTGCGGACCGAATCTGGCTCAGGCGGTTCACAGGCGAGGGCGAAGCCCCTGACCGGCTTGATGCGATTCTGTTCGAGAGCTTCTCGGATCTCAGAATGGCGCGGCGAAGCGAAGACAAGCGGATCGTCAACTATGTCGAAGGTCTGTCCGACGCCGATCTCGCCCGTCGAATCCGCTACCGGAGCATCACGAATCCCACCGAGGTCGAACAGCCCCTCGCTCCCGCCCTTGTGCACTTCTTCAATCACCAGACCCACCACCGTGGCCAGGTCCATTGTCTTCTGACCGGCTTCGGCCTCGATGCGCCTGTCCTCGACCTCCTCGCGTTTCAGCGCATCAGCGGAACGGGCATGTCATGAACCTTTGGCTGCGCGTCCTCCACCTTATCGTCACATCGTTCTTCAGGCCGAAGATCAATCCGTTGCGTGATGTCTCACGCTTGAGCTTTCGCGTATGGCCGCACGATCTCGACACCTCGCTGCACATGAACAACGGGCGCTATTGGACCCTCATGGATCTGGGGCGTACCGACATCATGGTCCGGTCCGGGCTGTGGCGGCCCATTCTGAAGAACGGCTGGGTGCCAGTGGTGAGCGCGGGGCAGATCCGCTTCCGGCGCGAGATGCGTCTGTTTCAACCCTTCCACCTGGAAACCCGCATCCTCACTTGGTCCGAAACGCATGTGGTGATGGAGCACAGGCTGGCCTCGCGCAGGAGGGACGGGACCCGGATCGTCAACGCCATTGCCCTGGTCATGGCGGGGCTCTACGATCGGGCCTCGAGGACCTATGTTCCCATGGAGCGTCTGTTGGACGAGATCGGCCTTGCGGCGGAGCCGCCGGAGGCGGCCCCCGAGGTGCAGGCCTTCCTCCATGCGGAAGAGACGTTGAAGAGAGCGGCGTGATGGTCCAAGGTGAGACTTCTATTCTTCGGCTTGAACGGGAAGCTTGAGACCTATGCCTCGTGTCGTCGATTACTACTTCTCGCTTGTGAGCCCCTGGGCCTATATCGGCCATGCGCCCTTCATGGATATCGCACAGCGGCATGGGATCGAGGTCAACTTCAAACCCGTCTTCCTGGGTCGTGTCTTTTCCGAGACGGGCGGCCTGCCGTTGCCGCAGCGCCATCCGGCTCGGCAGCGCTATCGGCTGGTTGAGCTTCAACGCTGGCGCGAAAAGCGCGGCCTGGCCTTCAACATCAATCCGAAGCACTGGCCCTTCGACGTGAACCTGCCCGACCGCTACGTGATCGCGATCACGACGACCGGCAAGAGCCCGGACGCCTTCCTGCGCCGCGCTTTCTCCGCCGTCTGGGAAGAGGAGCGCAACCTCGCCGATCCGGTCGTGCTTTCGGAACTGGCCGAACAATCGGGGCTCGATTCCTCGGCGCTCATGGATATCGCCACCGGCTCCACGACCGAGGCGATCTACGCGCTCAACCTCGAGAATGCCGTGTCCGCCGACGTGTTCGGCTCGCCGGCTTACGTCCTCGACGGTGAGGTGTTCTGGGGACAGGACCGTCTTGAGCTGCTCGACGACGCCCTGACCAGCGGTCGCGCGCCCTATAGGCCGTTTGTCTGAACCGGGATCGTTCTGCTGAGGTCCGAAGACGACAGCGCGGTGCCGCTGTTCGACACCACGCCAGCCTACGATTTTAGCCGCCGATCACGTTCTGCCGTGTGATTGATGCGCTCGTCATGGACGCCCCGGACTTGCTCTGGGGATCAGTCCCGACCATCCCGTTCCAAAGAGCGCTGTGCTTCCATTC
>DASRWK010000368.1:0-4572 GCA_035776715.1 Microvirga sp. | reverse complement strand
GGCGCAGAGCCGAGGCGAGATCGCGCACGCCCGGTTCCGGGCTCACGTGAAGGCTCTCGTCACGGCCGGCCGCGACCAGAAGGTCGGCAGGCAGCTTCAGGAAGCGTACGCCGAGCGCGGCGAGCTCGCGGGGCTCGAAGCTGAGATCCGTTGCGGTGTCGAGGGAGAGCGGCACGCCCTTGTCGCGCAGCACGCCCAGGGCCTCCTTGCTGTCGGGGTCGAGGTCGCGCCAGCATTCCTGCGGGAATTCGAGCACGACCTTGCCCAGGGTTTCGGGAGCGGCGTCCATGACGCCCGTCAGCGACCACAGAAAGCCCGGCTCCCGGACGGAGTGAGGCGTCAGGTTCACGCCGACGATGGCCTCGCTGCCCTTGGTGATGAGATGATAGGCCACCGCCATGGCGCGGTTCAGGACGCGGCGGTCGAGCTCCGGCGCACGGCCCAGGCGCTCGAGAGTGCCCACGAATTCGGAGGGGCCGAGAAGCGTGCCGTCCGCCAGACGCAGGCGCGCCAATGCCTCGTAGAAACGGATCTTGCACTGGGGCAACGCCACGATGGGCTGGAGGTGCAGCTCGATGCTGTCCGCCTCGAAGGCCTGCATGATCAGCCGCATCCGCCGGATCTCCTCCTCGGGCTTGCGGCGCATGGGCTGAAGGGCGGGCCGGCTCGCGGAGACAGCCGGAGCGGCGGTCTGAGGCAGCAGAACGGGAGCCGCCTTCTCCTGCACGGGCTCTTCCTGCCTGGCGTCTCCTGCCTCCGGAGCAGCCTTCAGGCGGCCCTTCAGCTCGGCCATGTCACGGTTCTGGGTGGCGACGTTCTTCGCCAGCTCACGCACCACCCCGCCCAGCAGCCCCACGGTCCCCGTCACCTCGGCCATGGTCGTGCGCAGAGCGGGTGCCGCCGCCGGCGCGGCCTGCAGCATCCCTTCGAGTTTGAGGAGGCGTTCGCTCACAAGGGCCAGATCCTCCCTGGCCAGCTGAGCGGTCACCGATGCTTCCTCGGCCTTCCTCCAGACAAGGACGAGGCCTGCGGAGGCCGCAATGCCGAGGAAGGCCACGATCGGCACCATGGCGGCGGCGGGCAGGAACCCGACGGCCGCTCCCGTCATGGCAAGGCTTGCAAGCGCGAGAGCGAACAATTTCGCCCTCAGCTCCTTATCGATATGGACCTTCTCGGTCACCATGGGTGCCCCCGCTCCCCTGGTCTGGCGCACATTGGCGAATCAGTATTGCAACGATGTTGTACAGACGGAGGCCCGGGCCACAAGCGCCGCTTGGCAACAATAGACAACTTTACTGCCCTGCCGTTGCAGAATGCCCACGGCTTTGAAAGGAGATCCCGATGCAAGAGCCCCGAAAGGACCTGTTGATGCAGGTGGACGGCATGACGTGCCAGGGCTGCGTCAACGCGGTCACCAAGGCGATCCAGCGCCTTGATCCCGGCGCCCGGGTCGACGTGGATCTGGACCATGGCCGTGTTCATGTCGTCACCCATGCGCAAAGCGTCGAGGTTGCCCGCGCCCTCGATGCGGCAGGCTACGAAGCTCATGCCATGACGGGCTGATGCGGGGCTTGCGGCACTCCCCGCAGCCCTGACCAAAGTACCTTTTGCGGCTTTCGGGGGCGGCTGCTAGGCTTCGCCCCGCTGGCAATATCCGAGGACCATCATGACCGCTCAGACGTCGAGAGCCGCCAACGACATCTCGCCACCGAACGACCTGGAGGCCTGGTGGCTTCCGTTCACGGCCAACCGCTCGTTCAAGCAACGCCCCCGCATGGTCGCCCGGGCGAAGGGCATGTACTACTACACGCCCGACGGCCGGGAGGTGATCGACGGGGCCGCCGGCCTCTGGTGCTGCAACGCGGGCCATAACCGGGACGAGATCACCGCCGCCATCCAGACTCAGGCGCAGGAACTCGACTACTCCCCCGCCTTTCAGTTCGGCCACACGGGCGGCTTCGCCATTGCCTCCCGCATCGCACAGCTCGCCCCGGCGGACCTGAACCACGTGTTCTTCTGCAACTCGGGCTCCGAGGCGGTGGACACGGCGCTCAAAATAGCCCTCGCCTATTGGAACCTGCGCGGGCAGGGCAGCAAGACGCGCCTGATCGGACGCGAGCGCGGCTATCACGGCGTCGGCTTCGGCGGCATCTCGGTCGGCGGCATCGTCAAGAACCGCCAGTACTTCGGCACCCTGCTCGCGGGCGTCGACCACCTGCCCCATACCTACAACCGCGAAGAGCAGGCCTTCACGAAGGGCGAGCCCGAATGGGGCGCGCATCTCGCGGACGAGCTGGAGCGCATCGTGACACTGCACGACGCCTCCACCATCGCGGCCGTGATCGTCGAGCCGATGGCGGGCTCCACCGGCGTCATTCCCGCGCCCAAGGGCTACCTGCAGCGCCTGCGCCAGATCTGCGACAGGCACGGCATCCTGCTCATCTTCGACGAGGTGATCACGGGCTTCGGCCGCCTCGGCACGGCCTTCGCGGCCGAGCGCTACGGGGTCGTCCCGGACATCGTCACCTTCGCCAAGGGCGTGAATTCCGGCACGGTACCCATGGGCGGCGTGGTCGTGCGCGAAGGGCTCTACGACGCCTTCATGCAGGGCCCCGAGCACATGATCGAGCTGTTCCACGGCTACACCTATTCCGGCCACCCGCTCGCCTGCGCCGCGGCCCTTGCCGCCCAGGACATCTACCGGGACGAGAAGCTGTTCGAACGGGCGAAGACCCTGGAGCCGGTCTGGGCCGATGCGATCCACTCGCTCAAGGGCCAGCCGAACGTGCTCGACATCCGCACCGTCGGCCTGGTCGGCGCCATCGACCTGGCCTCGCGCCCGGATGCGGTCGGGGCCCGCGCCTTCGAGGCCATGGACCGCGCCTTCCACGAATACGGCCTGATGATGCGCGTCACCGGCGACACCATCGCCCTCTCCCCGCCCCTCATCGTCACCGAGGAGCAGATCGGCGAGATCGTCGACAAGGTCGCGAAGGTGATCAAGGCGGTGGCGTAACGCCCCTCCCGCCCTTGCGTCGTGGCCGGCCTCGTGCCGGCCATCTCGCTTCTGGAGAGCGTGGCTCCCCTCGCCGTCGGAATCGCCGGCACGAGGCCGGTGATGACGGGCTGTGGCTCACCGCTTCAGCCACAACCCTTGCCCCTCCTGCCCGCACGGGTTAGGACGCAGCACGTTTCTCTCAATTCAACGGCTGCTGTTTGAACCATGTCCAAGGCCGACAAGATCAAGGCCCGCGCGCCGCGCGGCTTCGCCGACCGCACTCCCGCCGACCTTTCCGCCACCGAGCGGATGCTGGCGGCGATCCGCGAGTCCTATGAGCTCTACGGTTTCGAAGGCGTCGAGACGCCCTTCGTTGAGTACACGGACGCGCTCGGCAAGTTCCTGCCGGACCAGGACCGCCCGAACGAGGGCGTGTTCTCCTTCCAGGACGACGACGAGCAATGGCTATCGCTGCGCTACGACCTGACGGCGCCGCTCGCCCGCTACGTGGCCGAGAATTTCGACGCGCTCCCCAAGCCCTACCGCAGCTATCGCGTGGGCTGGGTGTTCCGCAACGAGAAGCCGGGCCCGGGCCGCTTCCGCCAGTTCATGCAGTTCGACGCCGACACCGTGGGGGCGGCCTCCGTCGCGGCGGACGCCGAGATCTGCATGATGGCCGCCGATACGCTGGAGAAACTCGGCCTCAAGCGCGGCGAGTTCATCATCAAGATCAACAACCGCAAGGTTCTGGACGGTGTCCTCGAGGCCATCGGCCTGGGCGGCGAGGCGCAAGCGGCCCAGCGCCTCACGGTGCTTCGCGCCATCGACAAGCTCGACCGTCTCGGACCCGAGGGCGTGAGCCAGCTTCTCGGCGCGGGCCGCCAGGATGAGAGCGGCGATTTCACGAAGGGCGCGGAGCTGTCCCCCGACGCGATCGCGCGCGTGCTCGCCTTCACGGCGGCCAAGGGCGCGGATAACGCCGAAACGGTCGAGAATCTTCGCGGGGTCGTGGGTTCCTCGTCCCGGGGCCTCGAAGGCGTGGATGAGCTGGCCGAGATCGCGGCGCTCGTGGCGGCCTCCGGCTACGAGGACCGCGTGACCATCGATCCTTCCGTCGTGCGCGGCCTCGAATACTACACCGGCCCGGTCTACGAGGCGGAATTGACCTTCCAGGTCCAGGACGAGGATGGACGCCCGGTCCGCTTCGGCTCCGTCGGCGGCGGCGGCCGCTACGACGGTCTCGTCGGCCGCTTCCGCTCCGAGCCGGTCCCGGCCACGGGCTTCTCCATCGGTGTCTCCCGGCTGCTTTCCGCTCTGCAGATGGTCAAGAGCCCCATCGTCTCGGGCTCCGAGAAACCCGGCCCGGTGGTGGTGCTCGTTATGGACCGGGACCAGATCGCCGCCTATCAGCGCATGGTCTCGGCCCTGCGCCAGGCCGGCATCCGCTCCGAGCTCTATCTCGGCTCGTCGGGCATGAAGGCGCAGATGAAGTACGCCGACCGCCGCCAGAGCCCCTGCGTGATCATCCAGGGCTCCAACGAGCGCGAGCGCGGCGAAGTGGAGATCAAGGACCT
>DASRWK010000367.1:0-2464 GCA_035776715.1 Microvirga sp. | reverse complement strand
CAGGCCCGGAAGATCAGCCTTTCGCAGGACGGGGAGATCGGCGAGAGCCTTGCGGTCCCTGATGCGATCGACATCGATGCCCTTGAGCCGTTCCGCATAGGCGGGAGCCTCGAGAGCATTCCTCAGGATGTTGGGCAGGCTGTCGAAGAGAGCTGCTTCGCGCAAGGCGGGATCACGGGTTTCGAGCTCGTCGTAATGATCTGCCAAGGCGTATCCTCCACTTCCCCGTGATCATCGAGGCACACCGTCAATCTCAAGATTCCCGGACTGACGGCATGAAGGCAATGGTGGATGAGGCGCCAAGCCTTGGCAAGCAGGTTGCGCTTGCAGGTTACGCCTGCGCCAGGGTCCCGAAAGAGGCGGTCGAAGGTTCCGGTCCGAACCGGTTCTCGCCTGTGGTCCCGGGCTGGCAGCACAGATAAACGACCACGAGGGCGCCAACGACGGGAATCAGGGCGACGAGAAGCCACCAGCCCGAGCGATCGGTATCGTGGAGGCGGCGCATACCGGCCGACAGCATGGGAACAAATGTCGCGAGCCCTAGAATCGGGCTCAGGACCATCATCCCATTGAGCAGAAGCATGTCCAAGAGCTCCGCCGCAACCAGGAGGATGATGACGGGGAGCATCAAGTACCAGTATTCCGGACGCGAGGAGCGGCCGGAAAAATCGGCGAATTTGCCGATGCCGGTTCGGACCGCCCGCTCCACATTCGTCTTCAGCATTTCGAGGTTCATCGTACATCCCTCTCTTCAAGGATCGCGCGAGAGTCGGCATATGGACTCCGCTTCCTCCTGCTAAGAAGGTCACGTTGTAACGTCAAGTGCCGCTTGTGTGGCGTGAATGGCTAGGCCAGCCACCGTTTGCGCCGTTTGTAGCTCTTTACGGCACGGAACGACCTGCGGTCGCCCTCCGAGACGCCGAGGTAGAATTCCTTCACGTCCTCGTTCTCGCGCAGCGCCTGGGCGGGGCCGTCCATCACCACGCGCCCCGTTTCCAGGATGTAGCCATAGGTCGCGTATTTCAGCGCCATGTTGTTGTTCTGCTCCGCGAGCAGGAAGGACACGCCCTCGGACGAGTTGAGAATGCGCACGATCTCGAAGATCTCTTCCACGATCTGCGGCGCGAGGCCCATCGACGGCTCGTCGAGCAGGATCATGGAGGGACGCGACATCATCGCCCGGCCGATGGCGCACATCTGCTGTTCGCCGCCGGACGTGTAGCCCGCCATGGAGCCGCGCCGCTGCTTCAGGCGCGGGAAGTACTCGTAGATCGCCTCCAGGTCGCGCCGGATGGCGGCATTGCCGTCCTTGCGCGTGAAGGCTCCGGTCAGCAGATTCTCTTCGATGGTGAGATGCCCGAAGCAGTGGCGGCCTTCGAGAACCTGGATGCAGCCGCGCCGCACCAGCTCGTTGGGGGAGAGCTTGTCGACGCGCTCGCCCTTGAACTCGATGCTGCCCTTGGTCACCTCGCCGCGTTCCGCGTGCAGCAGGTTGGAGATCGCCTTCAGCGTGGTCGTCTTGCCGGCACCGTTTGCGCCGAGCAGGGCCACGATGCCGCCCTTGGGCACGGTGAGCGACACGCCTTTCAGCACCAGGATCACATGGTCGTAGACGACCTCGATGTTGTTGACCGCCAGGACGGTCTCGGCCGCCTGCGGATTGGGCTGCGATTGTGACTGGACGGCGCTCGACATCGATAGATCCTTGTTCGCTTGCCCCTATCGGGCAGGCCGGACTTGAGGTTGGAACGCGCTCTCCGGGTCATGGCCGGGCTCGTCCCGGCCATCCCGATGAAGAGAAGTGCGGCGCCTCCTGCATCGGGATCACCGGCCAAGGCCGGTGACGACGTGAGCGGCACTCCTCCCCACGAGGGGGAGGAGGGTTCGGGTCGCGCTCGAGCTAGCTCGCGTTGTCGCAGGGCTCCGTGCGCTTGGGCCAGCCGGCGTTCTTCTCGGCATAGTCCATCGCGGCGGCATCGAGCTGCGCCTTCACGCGCTCGGTCATCGGCTCGATCGGGTCGGAGATCTTCACCCATTTCGCGCCGTCCCACTCCTGCATGAAGGCGGGGCGATGGCCGTTGTGGTCGGAGCAGGAGAGCACGAGCTGCTCGGTGAAGCCTTCGAGGCCGAGCTCCTTCAGGCGGGCCGGATCGAGCTTGATGTTCTCGAGGCCCCGGCGCACGTCCTCGCCGGTCACCGCCTTCTTGCCCGTGACCTTCTGGGCGGTGGCAATGGCTTCCGCGATCAAGAGCGAGTTGTAGACGCCGCGGTTGTAGAGAAGCTCGCCGACCTTGTCCTTGGGAGATTTGGAAAGGCCCTTGTCGACCACGTGCTTCTGGATGTCCTGGAGGGCCGGGAAGTCCGCGCCCACCGCGTGCCAGTTGAGCATCTTGAAGCCCTTGGCGCCGGCGCCGCCCGCGCGGGCGTCATCCTCGCTCGGCCACCAGACCGAGTAGAACTTGTC
>DASRWK010000366.1:0-4618 GCA_035776715.1 Microvirga sp. | reverse complement strand
CGGCTCCCATGTGCCCGGCCATCGCCATCTCGGCGAGCGCTAGCCCGATGCCACCGTCTGAGCAGTCGTGCACCGTCTTCACCTGGCCCGAGCGGATGAGCTGGCGGATGAAGTCGCCGTTGCGCCTCTCGTCCGTAAGATCCACCGGAGGCGGAGCGCCCTCCTCGCGGCCGCAGACGTCGCGGAGATAGATCGACTGGCCGAGCCAGCCGCTCGTGGTGCCGATCAGGATGATCGCCTCGCCCTCGTTCTTGAAGGCGATGGAGGCATTCACCGTCACGTCGTCGACGAGGCCCACGCCGCCGATCGCGGGTGTGGGGAGAATGCCCTGGCCGTTGGTTTCGTTGTAGAGCGAGACGTTGCCGGACACGACCGGGAAGTCGAGGGCGCGGCAGGCTTCGCCGATGCCCTTCAGGCAGCCGACGAACTGGCCCATGGATTCGGGCCGTTCGGGGCTTGCGAAGTTGAGGTTGTCGGTGATCGCCAGCGGCAGGCCGCCCACGGCCGTGATGTTGCGCCAGGCTTCCGCCACTGCCTGCTTGCCGCCCTCGAAGGGATCGGCCTCGCAGTAGCGCGGCGTCACGTCGGTGGTCAGCGCAAGACCCTTCGGGCCGTCCTCGACGCGCACGATGGCCGCATCGCCGCCGGGAGTCTGGACCGTGTTGCCGAGGATGAGATGATCGTACTGCTCCCATACCCAGCGCTTGGAGCACTGGTCCGGCGAGCCGACGAGCTTCAGGAGCGCCTCGGCCTCCGACATGGGAGCCTCTACGCTGTCCGGCGCGATCACGGGCTGCTTGGGGCTTTCCACCCACGGACGGTCATAGACCGGAGCCTCGTCGCCGAGTTCCTTGATCGGGAGATCGGCCTTCACCTCGCCCTGATGCTTGATGACGAAGCGCAGGGTGTCGGTGGTCTTGCCGATCACGGCGAAGTCCAGCCCCCACTTGTGGAAGATGGCCTCGGCCTGTTTTTCCATGCCGGGCTTGAGCACCATGAGCATGCGCTCCTGGCTCTCGGAGAGCATCATCTCGTAGGCCGTCATGCCCTCCTCGCGGCAGGGCACCTTGTCGAGGTCGAGCTCGACGCCGAGATTGCCCTTCGCGCCCATCTCGACCGCGGAGCTGGTGAGACCGGCCGCGCCCATGTCCTGGATCGCGATCACCGCGCCGGACTTCATGAGTTCGAGGCAGGCTTCCAGCAGGAGCTTCTCCGCGAAGGGATCGCCGACCTGCACGGTGGGGCGCTTCTCCTCCGACGCATCGTCGAACTCGGCGGAGGCCATCGTCGCGCCATGAATGCCGTCGCGGCCGGTCTTGGAGCCGAGATAGACGATCGGGTTCCCGACGCCCGTGGCCTTGGCGTAGAAGATCTCGTCGGTGCGCGCGAGGCCCACCGCCATGGCGTTGACGAGAATGTTGCCGTTATAGCGCTTGTCGAAGCCGACGCTGCCGCCGACCGTCGGCACGCCGAAGGAATTGCCGTAACCGCCAATGCCCGCGACCACCCCCGAGACGAGGTGAGGGGTCTTGGGGTGGTCAGGCTCACCGAAGCGCAGGAAGTTCAAGGCCGCGATGGGGCGCGCGCCCATGGTGAACACGTCGCGCAGGATTCCGCCCACGCCCGTCGCTGCGCCCTGATAGGGCTCGATGAAGGACGGATGGTTGTGGCTCTCCATCTTGAAGATGCAGGCCAGCCCGTCGCCGATATCGATCACGCCCGCGTTCTCACCCGGCCCCTGGATCACCCAGGGAGCCTTGGTCGGCAGGCCGCGCAGATGGATGCGCGAGGACTTGTAGGAGCAGTGCTCGTTCCACATGGCGGAGACGATGCCGAGCTCGGTGAGCGTCGGCTCGCGGCCGATGAGCTTCACGAAGCGCTCGTACTCGTCGGGCTTCAGCCCGTGCTCCTTGACCAGCTCCGGGGTGATGGCGACGTCGTTGCGGATCATCAGGGTCTCGTAATCTGGAGGGATTAGGCAGCGCGGGCAAAGGACGACACGAGGCTCTCGAACAGGCCGCGCCCGTCGGTCCCGCCCACGAGGTCTTCGATCAGGTTTTCCGGATGAGGCATCATGCCGAGCACGTTGAGCTTATCGGAATAGATACCCGCGATGGAGTTCATGGAGCCGTTGCGGTTGGCGTCGGCCGTCACGTGGCCATGCGCATCGCAATAGCGGAAGGCCACGAGACCGTCGCCTTCGAGCCGCTTCAGCGTCTCCTCATCCGCCGTGTAGTTGCCCTCGCCGTGGGCGACGCAGACATCGATGGCTTGGCCCTGCGCATAAGCCCTCGTGAAGGCGGTGTCGTTCCGCTCCACCTTCAGGAACTGGCGATGGCAGATGAACTTGAGGTTCGCGTTGCGCATCAGGATGCCGGGCAGGAGGCCGGATTCGCACAGGATCTGGAACCCGTTGCATATGCCGAGCACGAGGCCGCCACGCGCCGCGTGGGCCCGCACCGCGTCCATCACCGCGGCGCGTCCGGCAATCGCGCCGCAGCGCAGGTAGTCGCCATAGGAAAAGCCGCCCGGCAGGACCACGAGGTCCGTGCCCTTCGGCAGCTCGTGTTCCCCGTGCCAGACCTTCTGGACATCGGAACCTGCCTGCTTCAGGGCCCGCACCACGTCGCCTTCGCGATTGGAGCCGGGGAAGACGATGACAGCGGATTTCATGGGCTCATCCTTCTCTCGTCATGGCCGGGCTCGTCCCGGCCATCCACGCCTTGCGGCGCGGGGAAAACGTGGAAGCCGCGCCTGCGGCGCGCCCTCCGGGTCCGGATCCAAGTCCGGGCGCGACGGTCAGACCAGTTCGACGCGGTAATTCTCGATGACGGTGTTGGCGAGCAGCTTCTCGCAGGCCGCCTTCAGGGACGCCTCCGCCTTGGCCTTGTCGCCCGTTTCCAGCTCGATATCGAAGACCTTGCCCTGGCGCACGCCGGCGATTCCCTCCACGCCCAGGGACTTCAAGGCCCCTTCGATGGCCTTGCCTTGGGGGTCAAGAACGCCGTTCTTGAGGGTGACGGTGACGCGAGCTTTCATGGGAGGCCTCGGAGTTTTGAGATTTGCCCCACGCCATAAAGCCAATGGCCGCAAGAAACAACGGCTTAGGAGCCTAATTCGCGGTCAGTCATGCGGAGCACTGACGTCGCCCTCCTATGCCTTGCCGGAAAACATGTCCGGCCCTATGAAAGGAAGAGGTGTTGAAACTTTGTTTCAAGAGGTCAATTTGCAGGACCTTGTGCTGATCCTCCTCCGAAGAGCTAAGCCTTGCGCTTCCATTGCCTTTCCGCTCATGCTCATCGCCTCCAGCGCTCTTGGGAGCGAGAGCGTTTGTTTCGGTAGGACGGCAAAGGGGCGGCTGGAGAATGGCGTGGCTCTGCCACAATCGGGGGTGAATTTCACTGCCTATAGCCGTTTCGCATCCTTGCTCGACCGAACCTATGTCCATTCCAAGGTCGCCGACGTCGTCGCTGACGCCTATGCAGCGGTGGCCAAGGTTCAGAATGAGCTGATTTTGTCTATGGCGAGAGTGGACACGAGAAAGGTGGGCCTTTCCCGCCCCATCGCACCCACCAGAATGGGCTCTCTGTCGATTTCATGGTCCCGGTTCGGGACAAGTCCGGAAGATCGGTCGCGCTTCCGACCCATCCCCTGAACCGCTATGGATACGATCTTGAGTTTGATCGTCGAGGGCGAATGAAGGGGTATCGGATCGATTTCGAAGCCATCGCCCTGCACCTCGAAGCCTTGGACCGTTCTGCGAAGAAGCACGGTATTGGGATCGAGCGGGTGATCTTCGATCCCGCCTATCTGCCCATGCTGTTTGCAACCTCACGGGGCGCTTATCTTCAGTCCAAGATGACCTTCATGCGTCGGCAGGCCTGGGTCCGTCACGACGAGCATTACCATGTGGATTTCGCTTTGCCCTGCAGGCCTCTGCGATAAGGCGTCGAAGGCTTAGCGGAGTTCGCGCATTGCCTCCCGGACCCTCTGCTCCACAGCCTCTGGCGAGACGCCGATGGCCAGAACGACGTCCAGTTCCTCTCCGGCTCGCCGGCCGAGCGCGGCGCCATGGGCGGGTGGCTTGCTCCCGTCCGAAGGGGCAAGCGTGATGGTGAAGCCGGGATACGGAGCGCCCATCAGGCGTTCGACCGAAACTTTCGTTTTAACGGGTTTCTCCCGACCGGCAGGCGAGCGCAGCGCCCGGGCGAGTCGCTCCGGGTCCTCGAGCACGGCTTGCGTGATGCGGGCATCCTCTCCGGTCAGGCGGATCACGCCCACCGCCAGGCCCGGGCTGCAGGAGGGCGGGGCGCAGAAGGAGAGGGCGATGGGCTCGGCTCTGTCCTCGGCAAGCCACTTCCGGAGAGGCAGCGCACCCCAGGAGGCATCGGTCTGCAGGCCCGCAACGGTACG
The DNA here is from genome assembly GCA_035776715.1 of Microvirga sp. Classification (GTDB taxonomy): domain Bacteria; phylum Pseudomonadota; class Alphaproteobacteria; order Rhizobiales; family Beijerinckiaceae; genus Microvirga. The sequence goes on along the minus strand of DASRWK010000366.1, from coordinate 205 downwards.
GGGGATGTAGTCGCAACCTGTCAGGGCGAGGGCGATGAGCAGGAGGATGGAGCGGGAAAGCAGGCGAGGCGGCATGCCGGTTTGTACCTTCAAACCCCTGGTGAGGTCGATGGGACGTTTCTTCCCTCCCCGTTGCGGAGAGGGAGCAGGTGCGGCCCTCAGCAAAAAGCCCGGCTTTCGGGCCGGGCTTTTATGAAAAGCAAAG
>DASRWK010000365.1:0-1517 GCA_035776715.1 Microvirga sp. | reverse complement strand
GGGGTCGGACGGCCTCGAAACGCTGGTCTCCGGCCTGAAGGCGATGCGCAATTTGAAGGGCTTCGTCGTCACGGTCCCTCACAAGACAGCCATCGTAGACCTCTGCGATGAGGTCAGCAGGCAGGCGGAGGCGATCGGGGCCGTGAACACCGTTCGCCGCGAGGCCGATGGCCGTCTCGTGGGAGAGATGCTGGATGGGGCCGGATTCGTTGCGGGCTTGCGGCAGGGCGGCATCGAGCCGCGCGGACGTTGCGTCTATCTCGCCGGTGCGGGCGGAGCCGCCAACGCCATTGCGTTCGCCATGGCGGAAGCGGGCGTATCGCTTCTCACCATCGCCAATCGCACCCGCAGCAAGTGCGAGGACCTGAAGCAGCGCCTTGCAGAGCACTATCCTTCCGTTCCGGTCGAGATCGGGACCACCGATCCTTCGGGGCATGAGATCGTCGTCAATGCGACTTCGCTCGGGCTCAAGGAGAGCGATCCTCTTCCTCTCGATGCGACGCGCCTCACGCCTGATCAGATCGTGGCGGAGATCATCATGCAGCCTGAGGTCACGGCGCTGATGGCGGCCGCGAAGGAGCGGGGCTGCAGGACCCATCCGGGCAAGCCCATGCTCGCATGCCAGCTCGAACTGATGGCTGAGTTCATGGAGATGCGCCCGTGACCGCCCATACGCCCGCGATCGGTCTCGAAGGGCGTTGTGCCCTGATCACGGGCGGGGCTTCCGGCATCGGCCTTGCGATGACCCGGACCTTCACGGAACGAGGTGCGCGCGTCGTCATTCTCGACCGGGACCCGAATGCCGAAGCGGCTGTTCAGGGCCTTGAAAACGTGAAGGTCGCCTCCGGCAGCGTGACGGAGCCCTCCGACGTGAGGGCTGCCTTCGATCTCGCAGCGAGGTGCTTTGGCCCCGTCGACATCGTCGTCGCCAATGCGGGGATTTCCCAGAACTGCCCGACTCTCGACCTCGATTTCGAAGGCTGGCGGCGCGTGATGAGCGTGAACCTCGATGGCGTCTTTCTCACTGCCCACGAGGCGGGCCGCCGGATGATCCCGCATGGACGGGGGACGATCATCCTGACCTCCTCCATCTACGGCGTAGTGGCTGCGCCCGAGCGGTTGGGATACGTGGTCTCGAAGAGCGGCGTGTCTGCCATGGCGAAGGCGCTCGCAGTCGAGTGGGGGCGCCATGGAATCCGCGTGAACGCCATTGCGCCGGGCTATGTCCGCACGCTGTTCGTCGAAGATCTGCAGGCGCGCGGGCGGCTCGATATCGGCGCGCTCGAGAAGCGCACGCCGATGGGGCGCCTTGTCGAAACCCACGAAGTTGCCGAAGTGGCCGCCTTCCTGGCCTCGGATGCATCCGGCCCCATGACGGGTCAGATCGTCGGCGTCGACGGCGGCTGGACTGCCTACGGGTATATTTAGGAGAGCTGTCATGCCCGAACGGACGAGGCTTGCCCCCGCGGCACCCTGGGTCGAACTGCGCACCACCCAGAAGGACTGGAAGGCCGCCG
>DASRWK010000364.1:0-5503 GCA_035776715.1 Microvirga sp. | reverse complement strand
CCTGACCGATCCGACAAGCGTCGCCCGCATGATGCCGCAGATCCTCGAGCAGACCGGTCAGCTCGACATCTTCCACGCCAATGCGGGATCGTACATCGGCGGCGAGATTCTGGAGGGCGATCCGGACGCCTGGGATCGCATGCTGAATCTCAACATCAACGCCGCATTCCGGTCGGTCCATGCGGTGCTGCCGCACATGGTGGAGCGCAGGACGGGCGACATCATCGTGACGAGTTCCATCGCCGGTCTCGTTCCCGTCGTGTGGGAGCCGATCTACACCGCGTCGAAGCATGCGGTGCAGGCCTTCGTGCACACGGTACGGCGGCAGGTGGCTCCGCACGGCCTGCGCGTCGGCGCGGTCGCTCCAGGCCCCGTCGTCACGGCCCTGATCAAGGACTGGCCCAAGGAGAAGCTCGACGCGGAGCTGGCGGCAGGAGGCCTGATGCAGCCGGTCGAGGTGGCAGAAGCCGTGCTGTTCATGCTCACGCGGCCCAGGAACGTGACCATTCGCGATCTCGTCATCCTGCCGCAGAGCAACGACCTGTAGGATCCCGGTCGGCGCGAGCCGCCACCGCTCTCGATACTCCTTGGACGGTTGAACAGTCATGGCAAACCATTTTCTCGGCATCGACGTCGGCACCGGCAGCGCCCGCGCCGGGCTCTTCGACGAGCAAGGCACCCTGCTCGCCTCCGCCAAGTCCGAAATCGCGCTCTGGCATGAATCCGGCGGCATCGTCGAGCAATCGAGCAACGACATCTGGCGCGCTGTCAGCGCCTGCGTGCGCGAAGCCGTGCAAAAGGCAGGCGTCTCGCCCGAAACGGTTTCGGGAATCGGCTTCGACGCAACCTGCTCCCTCGTGGTCCTCGGCACGGACGGCCAGCCTCTTCCGGTGGGTCCGTCCGGCGATCCCGACCGCAACATCATCGTCTGGATGGATCACCGCGCCACAGAGCAGGCGCGCAGGATCAACGCAACGGGCGAGACGGTGCTGAACTATGTGGGCGGCTCCATTTCGCCTGAAATGGAAACGCCGAAGCTGCTGTGGCTTTCCGAGAACATGCCCGAGACTTTCGCAGGGGCATGGCAGTTCATGGATCTTGCCGATTTCCTCACCTGGAAAGCCACGGGAAGCCTGGCGCGCTCCACCTGCACCGTCACATGCAAGTGGACCTATCTGGCGCACGAGAACCGCTGGGACGAAGGCTACTTCCGAAAGGTCGGACTTGGCACCCTGGCCGATGAATCCTTCCGCCGCATCGGCACCGAGGTCGTGCCGGGCGGCACCGCGCTCGGCAACGGACTGAACGCGCAGGCGGCGAACGACCTCGGCCTGCGCCCCGGCACCCCCGTTGGAGCGGGCCTGATCGACGCCCATGCAGGCGGCGTGGGAACGGTCGGGGCGCGGGGCAATGTGGGGAATGTCCTCACCCGCATGGCCTATGTGTTCGGCACTTCCGCATGTACCATGTCGTCCACCCGGGAACCCGCCTTCGTCGAGGGCGTATGGGGGCCGTACTACTCCGCCATGGTCCCCGGTCTTTGGCTCAACGAAGGCGGCCAGTCGGCGGCCGGCGCAGCCATCGATCATCTGGTCCGGATGCATCCGGCATCGGAGCAGGCCGCCAAGATGGCGCGCGACAGCGGCACGAGCCTGAGCCAGTGGCTGTCTCTCGAGGCCGAGAGGCGCGGCGGCGCAGCGGCTGCACCCGGCCTGATCGGCGGCGTGCACGTCGTTCCCGAATTCCTCGGCAATCGCGCGCCGTTCGCCGACCCGGAGGCACGCGCAGTGATTGCCGGCCTCGGCATCGACGGCGATCTCGACAGCCTCGTCGCACTCTACCTCGCGGGGGTCTGCGGCCTGGGCTATGGTGCCCGGCAGATCGTTCGCGCGCTCGATGAGAAGAACGTTCCCATCGACACCATCGTAGTGAGCGGCGGCGCCGGCCAGAGCCCGCTCGTGCGGCAGCTTCTTGCCGATACGACGGGAAAAGTCGTCGCAGCGCCGCTTTCGCAGGAGCCGGTGCTGCTTGGATCCGCCATCCTCGGAGCCGTCGCGGCGGGCCGCTACGCCGATATCGACGAGGCCATGGCCTCCATGTCCGCCATGGGCGAGACCTATCAGCCGAACACGGCATCGGCGGATTGGCACGAAAAGCGTTTCAAGGCTTTCGAGATGCTTCAGCAGACGGCAAGAGCCATCCGATCGGAGGGCGCTTGAGCGCATTCTCCTCTTCACGGCAGAAGCCGTTTCACAACTCACGGACACGTGTACATCGGCAGCTTTGACCGCTGGCGCCGTCCATTCTAGCTTGCGGGCCTCGCACCGGAATCGTTCATCGCTTCAAATGAGGGAGCGCCGATGCAGCGCGTCATCGCTGGCCTTGCATGTCTCACTTTCATGATCGCGTCCGCAGGCGGCGCGTCCGGCGCCGACAATACGCGCGTCCAACATCAGAACTGGATCCGCAAGCTGGACACGCCGGGAGGAACCATGGTCGACGCGCTGGACGAGATCATGGAGCATGAGGCCTCTCACAGCCTCGTGCCGGGCGGAACCGCCGCCCAGCACCGGTCCTGGATCAGGAAACGGAATAAGCCGGACCATATAAATGGGGTGCCTCTGTAGACCCTCGGCACGCGGCGTGCCTGCCATCCGGCCCGAAGCTCGCAGCGGAGCGTCGCCGCCTCAGGCGGGTTGATGCTCCGCAACGGCCGGCTTGCGAACCTGCAGCACCGTCAGCCGCTTTTTCTCCCCATTGCGCGTGGTCCAGTCGATCGACTTGCCGACAGGAAGCCCGATCAGGGCGGTTCCGATCGGAGTGAGCACGGAAATCCGCCCTTTCGAGATGTCCGCCTCGTTCGGATACACGAGGGTCACGGTCTGCACACGCCCGCTCACATCGTCACGGAATTCGACCTCTGACCCCATGCAAACGGTGTCGGCGGCCTCACGTCCCTTGGGAAGGACATGCGCGCGGTCGAGTTCCTCCGCAAGATCGGCTGCGACCTCGGGCATGTTATGCGAAGCAGCATCGGCAAGCACCGTCAGCTTCTCGTGATCCGTTGCGGTCAAAGTAATGCGGGGCTTGAGGCGGCCTGCAGTTCTTTTTGTCATGGTCATTCTCCTGGTCTGTTGCGCGGACCGCTGCAGCTCATGCTGCTCCCGGTCCAGGATCGTCGTCGTCGGGCCCTGGCGGCTCACCGGCCTTCGCGGGAGCCTGACGCCATCGCGGGACCAGCCGGATCACGTTGTCGCCCGGCAGGTCCGCATCCTCTGGAACTGGCTTTGGCGGGCGCTCCTTCCCTGACGGGCCCGCGACAGAGTCTTCTCTGTTGTGAGCGAGGGCAGCCTTGAGGATCTGCGCCAGGAACGCGGGCGATGTAGGCTCGGCTTGAGGGAGCGCACGCCCATGCGGCTGAATGCGCTCCGAACCGGCTCGATGCACGGGCCCATGCTCCGTCAGGCGGAGCACGCGTCTCAGAAAGTGTTGAATCATGTCACCGCACCGGCTGCACAAGCACCCGGCCTCGCAAGATGTCCGAAGGTTCAGGGATCCTGGAGTGCCCCGAGCTCGGAGCGCGGATATGCGTCGAGCTCGGGGCTACTTGCCCGCGATGAGGTTGCCTGACCGAAGCAGGTCGCGACGATTGTATGCAAAGCTCGACATGGCACCAATGCTTGTACAGAACGCGGTGCTTGTCAATTCACGGGAGCGCGACGTGCCCCCGGCCCATTCGTCCATGCTCCTTGACACGGATCAATGCCGATGACGGCGAGAGGCCAAATTATTGCTTGAGTTCCGCGTCATATGATTCTGGCGATGCCGCCCGATTTGCCCTGGGGCGGCAGAAGCTCGGCCCTGTCCCCGAGCGCGATCATGGGGAAAGCTGAGGCGGGAACGGACCCGAATAGCACAGGAGGGTTCTATGATGACACATGTCAAGCATTCGCAGATCCCGGACGGGCCTCACGCGGATCGGGTGTATTCACCCGACATTCTCCCGCAGCTCCAATCGCTGCTGGCCGCTCTTGCGGACATCGAGGTTGCCCACGCAAGACGCATCGAGGCGCTCAAGAACAGCCCGATGGACGATGGCCGCAAGGCGCAGCTGATCTCCGATCTGCGCCAGAGCCATCGGCAGCAGCGCGCCCGCTATGTCGGAGAACTGACCGCATTGGAGAAGCGGATGGAATCCGCCTGCGGCTGAGACCGCGACATCGAAGATCCGCCCGATGAAGGCCCTTGTTCGGTTCGGCACGGACGAATCTCCGCGAGGTCGACGGGCTCAGCGGAAGAGCGGAATAGAGGGGCGGATGAACCGATGTGAATTCCGCAGGTCCCGCGCCTGCGGCAGAGGGGGCAGTTTCGTCCAAGGAATGGCCTTAGCCTTGCTACCGTTCACCTCCGACGTCGCACTCTACCGGGCTCTCGTGCCGAGTTGCCGCATCGCGGCGAGCCATGCCCTTCGCTTGGTGTCGTTCATGTCCTCGATCCTGCCGATGAGCGTGTGCCGGTTCGGACCGATGCCGACCAGCGAGAGGATGCTGCGCTTGAGGCTCTTCAGGCTGTGAGCGCCGAAATACCAGCGATAGACCAATCCGGGCATGCCCATGGTGATGACGATCCGGGCCGAACGCCCCTTGAGAGCCGTTTTCCATGATGCTCCTGAACCGGCCCCACCCGTCATGAAGCCCGGGCGGAGGGCCTGTTCCAGGAAACCCTTGAGGAGAGCAGGCATTCCGCCGAGCCAAAGGGGGTAAATGATCACGAGGTGCTCGGCCCAGACGAGCACCTGCTGAGCTTCTGCAATGACGGGCGGCGGTGCGCCTTCCCAATCGCTCTTGGAGCGCAGCGGTGGAAATTCGAGTTCGGCGACCTGGATGACGCGGATCTCGTGCCCGCCTTCTGTCGCGCCTTCGGCATACGCGTCGGCCAGGGCATGGCAGAAATGTCGGCTGCCAGGGGTCGGATGGCCTTGGACGATGGCGACCCGTGTCATGCCGTCTCCTTGTTAGACCTGCCCCAGGGGTGAATGTGCCGCCGGATCCGAACGATCCGAGAAGGCCGAACCGCAGGCCGTCGACCTCGACCATCAAGTAGTCGAAATCCGCGTCAATGCTTTGATTCAAAGCAAAGCGTCGGGCGAAGGCGCCTGTCAATGCTCGGCACGTCGGTCCTCCGGCGAGGGCGCAAGCCAGGAGGCTGAGATGGCACCGCCTTGCATCGAGCCGCTGTCCCAGGACCGCCGCTTCACCGAACCCGAGTGGCGGCAATGGCCGTACAATCTCATTCAGCAGAGCTTTCTGCTGCAGCAGCAATGGTGGGCCAATGCCACCACCGATGTCGATGGCGTGACGAAGCAGCATCAGGCTGTTGTCGAATTCGCCATGCGACAGCTTCTCGACATGGCATCGCCCTCGAACTTCATCGCAACGAACCCGGTCGTGCGGAGGCGGATCGCCGAGACCGGCGGGCAGAAACTCGTACAGGGCTTCCGCAA
>DASRWK010000363.1:0-3703 GCA_035776715.1 Microvirga sp. | reverse complement strand
CGGCCAGCGCCTCCAGATCCATGCGCCGCCCCTCCCGCGAGGGATAGAGGTGGAGGCGCTCGCCGTGGTCACGGCGCAGCCGTTCCACGAAGGCCATGGTTGCGAGGGAACGGCCCGCATAGTGGATCTCGTAATCCTTGCCGATGGCCTTCAGCCGGTCGGCCATGGCGACGATCGGCGTGATGCCGATCCCGCCGGCGATCAAGAGATACGATTCGGCCTTCTCGTCCAGGCGGAAGTGGTTCTTGGGTCCACGAACACGGATCATTGTGCCGGGTCGGATCTGCTCATGAATGAAGGCAGAGCCGCCGCGTCCCTGCGGGTCGCGCAGGATGGCGATCTGAAGGCGATTCTCCTCTTCGCGGGCGCCACACAGGGAGTACTTCCGCACATAGTCACCGACGATCACGTCGAGATGCGCGCCTGCGCTCCAACGCGGCAGCCTGCGCCCGTGTGGATCCTCGAGGGACAAGCGGACGACCCCTTCCGCTTCCATGTGCACCTCGCAGACGCGGAACTGGCGGGCGACATCCTGCTTGGAAGGCGCACCAATGGCGAAGGAGGTGCGCCGCTCGAGAATGCTCGGGTCGCGGCGCTCGGGGTTCAGGGCCGGGTCCCACTGGACCCAGAGATGATCGGGACCGCGGAAGGACGTGTTCGGCAGGAACGTGAAGGTCTGGTTCGGAACCAGCTCCATATGGGGCAGGCGCTTCGTGAGCTCCTCCAGGAAGATGCGCATTTCCATACGGGCGAGATTCTTGCCCATGCATTGGTGCGCGCCATAGCCGAAAGTCAGATGGTCGGTGGTGTTGTCGCGGTAGATGTCCAGTTCGTCCGGGTTCTCGAAGTGGCGTCCGTCGTGGTTGGCCGAGGCACTGACAATCAGAAGCTTCGCCCCTTTGGGAATATCGACGTCGCCGACCCGCGTATCAGCCATGGCGATCCGACGCCACGCGACGACCGAGCCCGAATACCGCAGGCATTCCTCGACCGTATTCGGGATAAGGGATGGATTCTCGCAGACCTCTTCCCAGACCTCGCGGTTTTCCAGCAGCAGGCGGAACATGTTCGCTGAGGCATGTGCCGTGGTCTCGTGCGCCGCGACGATTCCCGCCATCATCATCGAGTGCAGGTAGGAATCGGTGACGACATCCGGCAGCTCCTTCTGCCGGCGGATGCCGTACTGCATCCAGCCGTGGCCGGACGGGTCCTGACGCATCTTGTCGAGCACCTTGCCGGCATATTGCCAGAACTTGCCCACCATCTCCGCCACGGCCACCTGCTCCTCGGGGGAGGGACGGCCCCAGGTGTTGACCGTGTGGGCGATGGAATATTCCCGCAGCGTATCCATGTCCTCCTCGGGCACGCCGAGGAAGTGCAGCGCCACGGTGAGGGGGATTTCCCACAGCATTTCATCGACGAGATCGGCTTTGCCGCTGTCGATGATGCGGTCGACATACTCGCGCGTCAGCCGCCGGACCATCGGCTCGTGGTGCGCCAGTTCCTCCAGTGTGAAGGAATGCATGAGCGCGCGGCGCCGCTCCATATGCGCGGGCTCGTCCTCGTTCACGAGCGTGCGGTTCATCGCATAGTCGTAGCGCTTGAGGGTGTCCTGGGCGGCCTGAGAGACCGGCGTGATCTTCTCCAGCGCGATGGAGGGCGAGAAGGTCTGATTGTCGCGGAAGATCGCCTTTACGTCGTCGTAGCGGCTCACCACCCAATAGCCGAGCTTCGGACTGTAGAAGACCGGCTCCTGCTCGCGGGACCAGCGCAGGGCCTCCGCCGGATCAACCTGATACGGACCCTCGAAAGGGTCGAAAGCCGCGGCATTCGCAGAGACGGGGCAGCCTGTCGGCGAGACAGCGGCAGCCTTCCGGCTGTTGCCGAAGGGGCAGAGAGCGCCCTGTGATCCTGCGAGGCCCGCGCCTTCCGAATTGTCAGCGCCAGGATCCACCGTGTCGATGCTGCGATAGTGAGTCATCCCGAGATCTCCTGCGGTGCGGCTCAAACTTGCAATTTACTAATAACGCACAATAATGTGCGCAAAGTGAGCATACAGACTGTTGTTCCGGCGGACAAGAGCCGGTGAAATGGGGATTGTGTCCGTAAGGAAAGACGATGAAGAACAACAACCCAACTGGGGATGGACCTGCCGGGCCCGCGCGGCCTCCGGCCGCGAGAGCCGCCGCGAAGACGAACCTCCTGCAGACCCTTGATCGAGGCATCCAGGCGCTGCAGATCATCGCTCAGCAAGCGAATGGAATCACAATCGCCGATCTGGCGTCCCGGCTCGACATCCACCGGGCCATCGTCTACCGCCTCATATCGACGCTCGAGGCGCATGCTCTCGTGTCACGCACGGCGGAGGGATTGATCTACCTGGGCGGCGGCATCCTGGCTCTGGCCGCCCGTTTCGAGCCGCAGCTGCGCTCCGTCGCCCAGCCCATGCTGCACGATCTGGCGAAGGAAACGCGGGCCACCGCCTTCATCTCCCAAGCCCAGGGGGACGAGTGCGTGGTCATCATGGTGGCCGAACCGGAGGAGGGGCTGCTGCGTGTTGGCTACCGGGTGGGCAGCCGCCATCCCTTGACTCTCGGGGCAGCGGGCATTGCCATCCTGGCGGGCCAGCCTGAACAGGCCGGCGAACCGGAGGCGGTCCGTCAAGCGCGGCGGGATGGCTTCAGCCTCACGCGGGGGCAGCTCCAGCGCGGTGCCGTCGGCGTCGCCAGCCCCCTTCGTATATCGGGCCAGTTTCACTCGGCATTCGGCGCGTGCATCGGTGTCGTGGCCATGGACGACCTGGACACCGAAACCGCCATTGCGGCCGTCAAGGCCACCGCGCAGAGGCTTGCCGCATCGATGCAGTCCTGATGCCTGCGATCTCCCGCTGGTCGCGCAGGACCAGCTCCGGGAGGTTCTCAAGGCGGCCCGAGGGAGATCACGGGGCTCCGAGCCGGGATTTCGAATAAGGCTCTCCCGGAGCCCGCTTCATCAGGGCAGACGCCGAGGTGCTCCGCCTGCGGACTGGACGGACAGGGCGCCCGATTCGATTCCGGCCGCGAGACTTCTTTCGAGATCCGAAGTCCTGAGCCAGGAATGCAGGAAGCCGGCGTTGAAGGCATCCCCCGCTCCTGTCGTGTCGACCACATTGACAGGGATTGCCTCGGCCGAAACGGAAATGTGTCCCTGCGAAGCCATAGCGCCGCATTCGCCGCGCTTCAGCACGACCAGAGGAAATCTCTCTCGTAGACTGCGAAGGATCGCCGCCGCCGAGCTCTCGCCGGTCAGCGCTTTTCCCTCCTCGACATTGGGGAGGAAGACATCGACTCCTGCGCAAATGTCGAAGAAGTCCGCGTCTCGGCGGATCAGGTGATCGTCCCAGCTCGGGTCGAGTGAGACCGTCAGGCCCAGGCTCCGCGCGAGGGCGATCACGTCCGGGTTGTCTCTGAGAGTAGCAAACTCCGCGATGTGCAAATGAGCGACATCAGGCGCCGAGAGTGCCTGCTCCAGGGTCGACGGCCGGGAGCCGCCCGCGCGCCGGGACACGAAGGCTCTTTCTCCGTCCTTGATCAAGGCGACGGTCGGCTGGGGGCCAGCATCGCCCGACCGTTCGATGAAGGACAGATCGATCCCGCTGGCCTCGAGCTCCGGAGCGAGACTCCGCGACAGGGGGTCGGTTCCCAGGCGGGTGAGGAGCGCCGCC
>DASRWK010000362.1:0-9209 GCA_035776715.1 Microvirga sp. | reverse complement strand
CGAAATCCCACATGGGGCGAGTCTGGCCCGCCATGAAGGCGATGACCTTGCCCGTGTCGAGCGCCGAGTCGCCGCCGAAAGCGACGACGCCGTCGTGCCTGCCCGCCTTCAGGGCCTCGAGCCCCCTGTAGACGTTCGTCTCGACCGGATTCGGCTTGATGTCCGAGAAGATCGCAGCCTGGAGACCCGTGCCGGTCAGCTGATCCAGCGCCGCCTTCGTCATCGCCTGGGTGGCGAGGAACGGGTCCGTGACGATGAGCGGAGCCTGCATGCCCACAGACTTGCAGGCTTCGGCCAGTTCCGAAATGCGGCCTGCGCCGAAGCGGATTGCGGTGGGATAGTTCCAGTTGGAGCGGAGAGACGTGGTCATGGTGGTTTCGATCAGATCTGGCGGAGGTGGTAGGATTTCGGACGGGTGAGAGACTCGTAGGCAAGGCGCGACAGGCTCGCGCCGCGGCCCGTATCCTTCACCCCTGTCCAGGCGAGGGCGGGATCGAGATAATCGCATCGGTTCATGAACACGGTGCCGGTCTCGAGCTTCTCGCCGATGGCTTCGGCCGCGTCCACGTCGGAGGTCCAGATCGCCGCCGAGAGGCCATAGGCCGAGTCGTTCATGAGGCGTACCGCCTCCTCGTCGCCTTTCACCTTCATGATGCCGACGGTGGGGCCGAAACTCTCCTCGCGCATGACGCTCATGGTGTGATCGACATGGGTGAGCACCTGCGGCGCGAGATAGGCCGTGTCGCCCACATCCGCCGGGAAGTTCTTTGGCTCGATATGCGCCTTGGCGCCCCTGGCCACCGCTTCCGCGTTCTGCTCGCGCACGAGATCGGCAAAGCGTTTGTGCGCCATCGGGCCAAGAGTCGTCGCCTCGTCCAGCGGATTGCCGAGCACGTATTTGTTCACGAGATCGACGGCACCCTCCACGAACCGGTCGTAATGTCGCTCGTGCACATAGACGCGCTCGATGCCGCAGCAGCACTGACCCGAATTGAAGAACGCGCCGTCGACCAGGTTCTCGATGGCATGGTCGATATTCGCATCCTCCCGCACATAGGCCGGATCCTTGCCGCCGAGCTCGAGGCCGAGAGACGTGAAGGTGCCGGCCGCGGCACGCTCGATGGCGCGGCCGCCGGTCACGGAGCCTGTGAAATTGCAGTGGTCGACGAGGCCGCCGCTCAGGATGCGTCCTGTCTGGTCATGGCTGAGATGCATGTTCTGGAACAGGCCTTTCGGCATCCCGGCACGGTCCATCGCCATCTGGAACCGCTCGCCTGCGAGGACCGTCTGCGACGCGTGCTTCAGAAGCACCGCGTTGCCCGCCATGAGAGCAGGCACGATGGTGTTGATCGCCGTGAGATACGGATAGTTCCACGGCGCGATGACGAGAACGAGACCGACGGGCTCGCGTTTGATCATGCGGCGGAAGCCCGGCCTCTCGTCATCGGCGGGGATGTTCTGGAGGCTCTTTTCCGCGATGCGGATCATGTAGCGGGCGCGCTCCTCCACGCCGCGGAACTCGCCGCCATAGCGCACCGGACGCCCCATCATCTGGGCGATTTCCGGCACGACCTCCTGGTTCATGTCGAGCAGCGCATCGAGAAACGCCGAGACCTTGCTCGCGCGCTCCGGCAACGGCACGGTGCGCCACGCCGCCTGGGCCTCGCGGGCGGACGTGATCGCCGCATCGATGGCGGCATCGGACATGATGGGGCGGCGGACCAGCTCGCGTCCGTCGACGGGGGAAATGCAGACGATATCGGTATCGGCCATAAGGCCGTCTCCTTCAGCAATGATCCCTTTCCTTGCGGGGAGGGATTGAGGACGGGGTGCAAAGTCGGAACGCTATGTCTCATCCCGAGAATGCGTGGCTCCTACTATGTCATGGCCGGAGGTGTCCCGGCCATCCCGACCCAAGACCCGCGGCCCTCTACGGATCGGGATCACCGGCCCAAGGCCGGTGATGACGGTTTCGGTGGTTTCGGATCTTTCCGGTCGCCTTCCTGCCCCTCCTCGCCGCAACTCGACCGTTCCCGACTTGTCTCTGAATATGCCCGTCTCGGGCAGGCTCGGGATGGGCGGGAAGGGAAGAGGCGCCTTGCCCCTAAGGGTCTTGCGAAAACTCCTAGATGATTTCGAAGTAGCGGGCGAGCTGCCAGTCGGTGATCGCCTTGCGCGCTTCCCTCTCCTCCCATTCGCGCGTTGCCGCGTAATGATCCACGAAGATGTCGCCGAAGAGCTGGCGCGCCGCCTCCGAGTTCCTCAGTCGCTCGGCGGCCTCCCCCAGAGAGCGCGGCAGGGCCCGCTCCTTCGGGTGCTCCACCGTATAGGCGTTTCCTTCGATCGGATCGCCCGGGTCGATGCGGTTTTCGATGCCCCAGAGGCCGGAACCGATGGCGGCGGCGAGGGCGATATAGGGATTGATATCGGCGGCGGCGACCCGGTATTCCACGCGCTGCGACTTCTCGGACCCCGGGATGACGCGAAGCGCGGTGGTGCGGTTCTCCACTCCCCAGGCGGAATCCGTCGGCGCCCAGAAACCCGGAATGAGGCGGGTATAGCTGTTCACGGTGGACGCCACCATGGCGAGGATCTCGGGCATCAGCTTCTGCTGGCCGCCCACATACCAGCGCATGATGTCCGACATGCCGTGCTTGGCCTGCGCATCGCAGAACACCCCCTTGCCCGTCTCACGGTCGCGCAAGGACGAATGCAGGTGGCCCGACTGGCCGGGCCAGTCGGCGGACCACTTCGCCATGAAGGTGGCCATCCAGCCGCGGCGCTGCGCGAGGATCTTGGTATAGGTCTTGAACAGAACCGCCTTGTCGGCCGCGCGCAGCGCGTCGTCCACGCGGATCGCGGCCTCGAGCACGCCGGGGCCGGTTTCCGTATGCAGGCCTTCAATCTCGAAATCCATCCTGTTCGCGAGCTCAAGGAGTTCGTGGTAGAAATCCGCGTGCACGCCCGAGCGCAGGACCGAATAGCCGAAGAATCCCGGCGTGATGTTCTTCAGGTTTCGATAATCCTTCTCGCGCACGGAATGGGGCGTCTCCTCGAAGAGGAAGAACTCGAACTCCGCGGCGGCGGACACGACGAAGCCCATGTCCTCCGCCTTCTTCAGGACGCGCCGCAGCACGCCGCGCGGGCAGGCAGGCTCCGCGTATCCCTCGAACTCCGCGAGAAAGAACGGCAGATCGTTCTCGAAGGGAATGAGGCGCATGGTTTCGGGCAGAACACGCGCCGTCGCGTCCGGGTAGGCCGTGTGCCAGCCGGTCAGCGTCGTGTTGTCGTAAAGCTGATCGTTGGAGTCCCAGCCGAGAACGACGTCGCAGAAGCCGAACCCCTTCTCGAGCGCGGATTCGAACTTGTCGCGGGCCATGTACTTGCCGCGCATGATGCCGTCGGCATCGGTCAGTCCGATCTTCACGAACGGCAGGTCGCGGCTGCGCACATATTCCACGGCATCGGCAGCGTTCTTGATTGTGGGAGCGGTCATGCTCGGAAACCCCAACGAGAAAGATGAAGGGAGCGCACATGATGCGCGCTCCCGGACAGCAATCAATAGGACCTGTACTCGGCCTCGCCCTTGGTGAGCGCGAACTCCTCCTCCGGCGAGAGAATGAGCTTGTGGCGGCCGACCAGCAGGAAATAGGCCATCATGATCGCGTAGTAGACCGCCACGCCGAACACGGCCGTCCGGAAGGCCGCGTCCGTGAACTGGAACACGAGCGTCACGGCCGCGATGCCCATGCAGGTCACCGCGCCCGCGACCCCGAACGGGCTCGAATAAGGCCGGTGAAGATGCGGGAATCTCGTCTTCAGCACGATGTAGGACATGCCCTGCATGAAGTAGGCCAGCATGGCGCCCGCCACCGCCATGTTGAGCAGCGTGCCGCCGATCAAGGCTCCGCCTGCGTCCGCACCCAGCGAGAACCAGATGATCATCATGACCAGGAGACCGGCCACCGCACCCGTGATCAACGCCACGTAAGGCGTCTTGCGCTCGCCATGCGTCACCGACAGCATCCTCGGGAAATAGCCCGCCCGCGAGAGCGAATAGATCTGCCGTCCGAAGGCGAAGATGATGGTGTGAAAGGATGCGATAAGGCCGATCACCGCGATGGCCGCGAGGACCTTCGCGATATCCGTCCCGAACAGGGTGCGGAACCCGTCGAGAAGCGGCTCGCCCGACTTGCCCAGACCCGCGGCGCCCGGCGCGATCCCCGTGTTGAGGAACAGCACGAGGAAGGCGGAAGCAATCAGCGTCAGGATTCCGGCGATGATGCCCTTCGGCATGTCGCGCTGCGGATCGTGCGACTCTTCCGCCGCGAGCGGCAGTTGCTCGATGGCGAGGAACAGCCAGACTGCGAAGGGGAGCGACGCCAGAATGCCAAGAACGCCGTTGGGCAGGAACGGTCCGCCTCCGGTCGGCAATTCCGCGCCGTCCGCGCCGATGTTCAACGCCCAGCGGGAGAAGTCGAACTGGCCTGAGAACAGCACCGAGACATAGAAGAAGCCTAGTACCGCCAACGCCGCCAGAGTCACGCCGACCGTGACTTTGAACGACAGCTCGACGCCGATGACGTTGAGGCCCACGAAAAGGGCGTAGCACAGGATCCAATAGATGGGCTGGAACGCCGGTGCCGTCTCGAAGATCGCCGACAGGTACGAACTGATGAAGAACACGATCACCGCAGGGGTGAGCACGAACTCGATATTCTCGGCGATGCCCGTGACGTATCCCGCCCACGGCCCCATGGAGGTCCGCGCGAAGGAATAGGCGCCACCCGTATGCGGCAGGGCCGGCGACATCTCGGCGATCGAGAAGGTCAGGCCCAGATACATGACGGCTATGATGATGGTGGCGAAGAACATGGAGCCGAAGCCGTTGGCCAGCCCTAAGTTCCAGCCCGAGTAATGGCCCGAGATCACGGCGCCGACGCCGAGCGCCCAGAGCGACCAGACGCGCGCGTGGCGCTTGAGACGCCGTGCCTCGAAATAGCTCTCGTCCACGGTGGTATAGGTGACGCCGGCCACGCCCTGCGCTCCGGCCGGTGGGGCATGAACCCCGGAACTTCCTTGTCCGACTGACATCGACTCTTCCTCCACGAATAGTCTGCCTCTCGAACCACGGCACCTCATGCGCCATGGCTGTCCGTTACAGCGTCCGTGCCCCCTCCCTCAAAAGCGGCGCGAGACGGCGAGCCCACGACGCCTGTCCGTCTTCCGTGCGGATCAGATCATTGCGGATTTCGATCATCAGCGGCGCAAGCCCGCGCCTCTCGGCATGGCGCTCGAGGGTGTGGAACACCCGGTCCGCTGGCGAATAGGGTTGGTTCATGCCCACGACGAGCGACGGGTCCTGGCTCAACCCGGCCTCGACTTTGCGTGCAAGGCGTTCGTCGCGATCATAGATGAGGCCGACATGCCAGGGCCGCGGCACATCGCGGTAAACCGGCGTGAACGAGTGGATGGTGACCACACAGCGCGTCTGCCCTGCCTTCGCGCGAGGCTCGATGAAGCGGTCAACCGTCCCGTGAAACACCTCGTAGACCTCCCGAACGCGATAGGCGCGCTCGGCCGGGTCGAGATTCTGGTTTCCGGGAATGGCCGTGCGCTCGCTCAGGGTCCAGATGGAATCGGGAGCGGAGGGATCGCGGTTGAGGTCGAGCACCAGCCGTGAGATCCCCGCATGGATCAGCGGCGCATCGAGAAGCTCGGACAGCTCCCTGGCGACCCCGAGCGCGCCGGGATCCCAGGCGATGTGGCTCTCGAGCTGTTCGGGGCCTAGGCCGAGAGTGCCGTAGCGGCCCGGAATGCAGCTTGAGGCGTGCTCGCAGATGAGGAGGATGGGCGAGCGCCCCTGGGGATTATCCACGCGGGCGACCAGCTCTGCCGTCCGGGCGGGAGAATCCTGACCGGCGACCATCCGACTCGCATGTATCATGCGGCGCTCCCTTGCCCTGCCGAGGCAGGCCGGTGTCCCCATTACGACGTTTGGTACGTTTCTTACAGGTTTTGCTTGTTTGGAATTTTTGGTACAGCTTTTGAAGCTCGTCAAGGAGGGAACCGTAACAATCCATCATGAAAAGCGACAGCAGCGTTCCCCCGATCGACCCGCCGAGCCTTGCCGAGCGCATCCGTCTCGAGATGGATTCCTTCACCCCGAGCGAGAAGCGAGCGGCGCATATGCTGCTCAGCCACTATCCTTTCGCCGGGCTCGACACGGTGGCGGAGTTCGCCTCACGCGCGGGCATTTCGGCACCATCGGTCCTGCGCTTCGTCACCCGGCTGGGCTTCGGCGGCTTCCCGGAATTCCAGAGGCACCTTCGCGAGGAGCTGGAGGCACAGCTTCTCTCGCCGCTCGCCAAAGCCAGCCCCTCGGACAGGAGCCATGGCGCCCCGGCGCTGGCCGCCTTCGCCGAATCCGTGATCGGCAATCTGCGGGCGACCGTGGAGAACATCGCGCCCGCCGAGTTCGACGCCGTCGTGGAACTCCTGAGCGATCAGCGCCGCCCCGTCCACTTCACCGGCGGCCGTTTCACCGGGGCCTTGGCGCGCTATGCGGAAAGCCATCTTCGCATCGTGCGCAGCCACGTGGACTACATCGAAGGCCAACCTGCGCTCTGGCGCGACCGGATGATCGAGATCGGCAGGAAGGACGTGATCGTCGCCTTCGACATCCGCCGCTATCAGGAGGATGTGACGGCCCTGTGCGAAACGGCGGCCAGACAGGGCGCAACCGTCGTCCTGCTGACGGATCCCTGGCTCTCGCCGATCGCACGCGTGGCCCGCCATGTTCTGCCGGCGCATATCGTGGCCCCCTCGAACTGGGATTCGTCCGCCGGTTTGCTGCTGATCACCGAAGCTCTCGTCGCCGCCGTGACGAAGCGCTTGTGGGAGACCGCGAAGCCGCGAATGGAGGCGGTCGAGCGGCTCCGGAACGAGAAGCCGTAAGGCTCAGACGGCGTCGTCAGGAACGCGGTGGATCATGGCCGCCTCTGCATCCAGCCGATCAGGAACGGCAGAACCAAGCCGATTCCGAGAAAGCGGACGAGGTGATGGATGCCGACATAAAGCGGATCGAGGCCGAGAATAAGCGCAAGCACCGTCATGGCCTCCAGGCCGCCGGGCGCGAAGGCCACGAGGCTGTTGGCGAAGCTTACACCTGCAACCCAGGCCGCGAGGGCGGAGAAGACCACGGCAGTGGCCATGCCGACAGAGAACGAGCCGGCCGCCGCGACAATCGCGCGCCTCAAAGTGGAGCGCTGAATGTTGCGGAAACGCTCCGCGATGAAGAGGCCGATCAGCACGAGGCCGCCGGTCGCGATCACCGGCGGGATGACGCCGGTGACGAGTTCGGTGCCGTGGCTGACCGAACTGACGATCGTCGCGCCCAGGAGAACAGGCGCCGCAACCTTGAGCCTCTTGAAGACAAGGCCCAGTCCAAGCCCACCCAGCAGGACGATCGCCAAACCGCCCGGGCTTGCGATGGGCATGCCCTGGCCGATCAGGGCGTTGGTGTTGCCCCCTCCCCCGATCGTCACGACGACGCTCGGCAGAAGCGCGATCAGAACGAAGAGACGAAAGTTCTGCGCGATCGCGACGGATGGCACATCCGCCTTGCGATCTGCGGCAACGGCGAGCACCGTCGAGAGTGCACCGGGCACGGAGGCCAGCACCGCATCGGTCGCTCGCCAGCCCGAGATGCGCGTCAGCCACAGCGCGGACGTCAACGAGATCGCCGCTACGCCGACAACCAGCAGCACGAGGCTTCCCGGATAGCGCCCCATGGCGTCGATCGCGGCTGGGGTGACTCCGGCTCCCATGGCGGCCCCTGAGATGAGCATCGCCGTATCGGCGAGCGCCCGCGGCATGGGGACGGAGTGTCCCGACAGGCCCCACAGGGTCGCCGCGATGGCGGCGCCCGAGAGCCATGCGGCCGGGACGCCGAGCCAGTAAAAGACAAGTCCGCCGAGACCGGCGATCAGGATCTGAGCGATGTGAGCGAGAATGAGAGGCATATCGGGAGCGGACGAAAGCCTTGAAGGGCCCGCCCGCTCAATGAGCTCCTCCGGCGCTCAGGTCAATCGCCAGATTTGCGGGCGGGGTATGCGTGGCCGGACGCGGAGAACCCTTTCCTTCTAAGCAACGAGCCTCGGCAGAGCCGCGCCGATGCGCTCCACCGCTTCCTCTAGGTCCTCCGCCTTGCGAAGGTAGCAGAGGCGCAGGTATCCCTCGCCCGCATCGCCGAAGGCGTTTCCTGGAGCAAGACCCACATTCGCCTCATCGATCAGGCGGAAGGCGATGTCCTTGGAGTTGGTTGCCCCCTTGATCTTCAGGAAGGCGTAGAACGCGCCGCTCGGCGGCGGCAGCTCGACGAGGCCTGTCTCCGCAAGCCGCCCGACGATGTCACGCCCGCGCTTGGCGCGTGCGATCTGATCCTCGAGGAAGTCCTCGCCCTGCTCGATGGCCGCGACGCCGGCGCGCTGGATGAAGGTGGGCGTGCCGGAGGTCTGGTACTGAACGAGGTTCTCGATCACCTGCCCCAGCACGGGCGGCGCTTCGAGCCAGCCGAGCCGCCATCCCGTCATTGCCCAGTTCTTCGAGAAGGTCTGCACGAACAGGATACGGTCCTCCGGCGCCATGACATCGCGGAAGGATGGCGCGCGTCGGTCGAGAGCCATCGCAGGGTCGTGGATGAAACGGCCATAGATCTCGTCGGCCACGATCCACAATCCGTGGCGGCGCGCCATGTCGAGCACGGCGCGCAGATCGTCGTGGCTCGCCGTCCATCCGGTGGGGTTGGAGGGAGAGTTCAGAACGACGACGCGGGTGCGCGGCGTGATGGCCTGCTCCAGCCGCTCGAAATCGAGATGCCAGCCCCGGACGTCGACCGTCATGGGAACCGGGACGGGACGCGCGCCTGCAACCGTGATGGCGCCCGCGAAATTCGGCCAGGCGGGGGTCGGGATCAGCACCTCGTCGCCGGTGCCGCACACCATGCGGAACGCGATCTGCATGGCAGGCATGCCGCCGGACGTCACGAAGAAGCGCTCGGGATCGAACGCCTTACGGTAGACCTTCTCGTGATAGCCCGCGATGGCCTGGCGCAGCTCAGGGATGCCGCGCTGATAGGTGTAGAAGGTTTCACCGTCCTTCAACGAGCGCGTCGCCGCGTCGCAGATGAAGGACGGCGTCGCCAGATC
>DASRWK010000361.1:0-2213 GCA_035776715.1 Microvirga sp. | reverse complement strand
CCTGGAGGCCGGGGAAGATGGCGGAGTTGATCTTCTTCGCCAGATCCTCGTCGTTGGTGAGGATCATGCCGTCCCGCGGCCCCCGCAGGGTCTTGTGGGTGGTCGTGGTCACCACATGGGCGTGCGGGAACGGGGAAGGGTGCGCGCCGCCGGCCACGAGCCCGGCGAAATGCGCGATGTCGACCATGAAATACGCGCCGACCTCGTCGGCGATCTCCCGGAAGCGGGCAAAGTCCCAGAAGCGGGAATAGGCCGAGCCGCCGGCGACGATCAGCTTCGGCCTGTGCTCGCGGGCAAGGCTCGCGACCTCGTCCATGTCGATGATCTGGTCGCTCTCGCGGACCTTGTAGCTCACCACGTTGAACCACTTGCCGGACATGTTCACCGGCGAGCCGTGGGTCAGATGGCCGCCGCAGGCGAGATCGAGGCCCATGAAGGTGTCGCCGGGCTTCATGAGCGCCATGAACACGGCCTGGTTGGCCTGGGAGCCGGAATTGGGCTGGACGTTGGCGAACCTGCAGTCGAAGAGGCGCTTGGCGCGCTCGATGGCAAGCTCCTCGGCCATGTCCACGAACTGGCAGCCCCCATAGTAGCGGCGGCCCGGATAGCCTTCCGCGTACTTGTTGGTCATCACCGAGCCTTGCGCCTCCAGCACGGCGCGGGACACGATGTTCTCGGAAGCGATCAGCTCGATCTCGTCACGCTGGCGGCCGAGTTCGAGCCCGATGGCGCGGGCGATCTCGGGATCGCTCTCGGCGAGGCCGGCCGAGAAAAAGCTGTTGGACAGGTGACTTCTTGCTGCTTCGCTCGCGCTCATGATCGTTCTCGCCTTGCTGTGAGCCCCGCCTGAAAGAGGCTCAATTCCCCGATGCCCCAGGCCTTTATCATGTGCAACCCGAGCGCGCCAACCCGCCTAGCGCATCGTACGGAAAAGTGGCTCCGGTTTTCACGGGCGCGGCTCTCCGGGCCCCTGGCGCGCTCCTCCGGCTCCGCTCCGACGATGCCCGCCAGAATGGCGCATCGGATGGAGCTCGGAAGAAATTTCCTGTTATGGGTCAGCTGCTTGCGTCGCTACGACCAGGCACTTGAAAAGCAGCAGCCCGCCTCGAAGGGCGGGCTGCTGTGGCTTTCAGGCCCTGCGGCCTCAGTTCTGGAGGAACATCTCCGCGTCGGGCTCCGTCGGGGTGCGGCTGGCCACCGGGATGGCGCTGCCGAGACCGTCCTTGTTGTAGATGTCGTCCCGGAACTGCACGAGCCCGTCCGGGGTCGCCCAGGCCGTCATGTAGATCCAGTGGATCGGAACCGGCTGGGCGAGGCGCGCGTCGATGCGCTCGCCCGACTTGAAGGTGGCATCGATCTGCTCCCGGGTCCAGCCGGGGGTGTCCTTCAGGAGCCACTCGATGTAGTCGCGAACGTTCTGCACGCGGATGCAGCCCGAGGAGACGAAGCGGAAATCGTCCCCGAAGATGCCCTTCGAGGGCGTGTCGTGCATGTAGACGCCGTGAGTGTTCGGGATGTTGATGCGCACGAAGCCCATGGAGTTGATCTCTCCGCCGGGATCCTGGCGGAAACGGTAGCGGGTCGCCTCGTCCGAGAACCAGTTGACCTGGGACGGCAGGATCTCCCGGTCGCCGCTGAAGATGCGGATCTTGTTGTCCGTCAGGTAGTTCGGCTCCTTCTGCATCTTCGGGATCAGGTCCTTCTTGATGATCGAAGCGGGCACGGTCCAGTAGGGATTGAAGTTGACCTCCACGACCCTGGAATTCAGGAGCGGCGACTGACGGTCGATCTTGCCGACGCCGGCAGCATGACGGGTATGGACCATGCCGCCTTCTACAGTCTCGACGAGCGCGGCGGGGATGTTGGCGACCACGTATTTGTTGGGCAGGCCGCCCGCCACGAGACTGCGCAGTCGGCCCAAGTTGATCTCGAGCTGGCGGATTCGGATATCGACCGGCACGTTCATCGCGGTCACGGTCGCGGCCGTCATGGTGCCCGTGGAGCTGATGCCGTGGCGGGCCTGGAAGCGGCGCACACCGGCCTCCACGTAGGAATCGTAGATCGGCGATTCACCCGCTGCCGGATCGAGATCGCCGGTGATGATCAGGCGGTGGCGCAGCGCCACAACCGCGGGGCTCTTGGAACCGACGCGCAGGCCCTGGACACCCTGGACCGGCTGCCATCCACCGCGGGCGGCGATGTTGCGGTAGTAC
>DASRWK010000360.1:0-3953 GCA_035776715.1 Microvirga sp. | reverse complement strand
GTTTCATTCTTGGAACGAGAACGAGACGGCTCCAGCCAGCGTGGCGCGCTAGCCGCAAATAATCCCGGAAATGAGGATTGCTGCCGTGTTCATGAAACAATCAATGCCCCGTCAGCCGACGGGCGTCAAGGTTCCCGTGCCGGCAAGCACAGTCGATTTGCACAAATGCAAGAAACGGGTCTTTACCAAACCCGTTAGAGCTTTGTTCACGGGCTTCCGTGACAATGGTTCGCCTATTCAATCAATGAGGTTTTCTATGCGCCGCGCATATGCCGTGCTCGGGTTGGGCACAGCCGTGTTCATTGCAGCCGCGTCCCTGACGCTGCTTCCAAACGGCACACAGGCCTCATCGACCGAAGCAACCTTCCTGGTTCCCGCCGCCGATGGCTACGGCGTCGCGGAATGCCTCATCTCAAACCAGTCCTGTGGCCAAGTTGTGGCAGACACCTGGTGTGAGGCTCAAGGCTACACCCGGGCGATTTCGTTCCGGCAACTCCAAGTCGAGGAAATGACGGGTTCCGTTCAGAAGGTGTCCGTCACGGCGCCGGAGCACCGCCCGGTCTCGATCACCTGCTCGAACTGATCATTCCGGAAGCCGCTCAGGAGCGGTCCAGCCCCGGGCCTCCGGCGAGATCGGCGGAGGCGTCAGCTGGGTCCGGGCGGTTTTCAGGACGGCCCTGGTCACACCGGCGATCACCGGCCCGACGATCCGGCTTTCCTGCCAGAACAGAGGCACCTCCAGCGGAAGCGACGGGTTCAGCGCCACCAGGCGCCCCGTCCGCAGGTATTCCCTCACCGACACTTCAGGATTCATCCCCCATCCCAGCCCGGCAAGCGCCGCATCCACGAAAGCCCGCGACGAGGGCAGCCAGTGGAGCGGCGGACGTATCTCGGCACCGAAAGCCTGCCGCAGCCAGGTATATTGCAGGCGGTCCTTCTGGTTGAAGATCAGGCAGGGCGCACGGGCCGCATTCTCCCGGTCGAGGCCGCCGGAGAACCAGCGCTCGACGAAACGGGGGCTTGCCGTCGCGATGTAGCGCATCGCTCCCAAGGGACGGCAGTTGCAGCCCTGGATCGGCGTTCCATGAGAGGTCACGGCCGCCATGACCTCCCCGCGCCGCAGCCAATCGACGCTGTAATCCTGGTCGTCGAGCACGAGATCGAACAGATACCCCGTCGTCTCCGCCATGGCCGGAATGAACCATGTGGCGAGACTGTCCGCGTTCACGGCAATGCGCAGCGTCACGGATTGCGTTTCCGCCTGAAGCCCCGGAAGGGTCTGACGGAGCGAGCTTTCGAGCAGGGCCACCTGCTCAACATGCTGGCAAAGGCGCTGCCCGGCCTCGGTCGCCACGCAGGGCTGCCCCCGGACGACAAGAACCGTCCCGATCCTTTCCTCGAGCAGTTTGATCCTTTGAGAGACCGCGGAGGGCGTCACGTTCAGGTGCTGCGCCGCCTGCTCGAAACTGCCGGTTCGGACCACGGCCGCAAGGGCGGACAGATGAGCATAATCCAGCACGAATTAGATTTCCTAATGCGAGAGCAGGTTCTTTAACTACCCTAATTCGGGAGGCTGGCCTAGGGAGGGGCGTCTCTCGTCCGGATGATCGACATGACCGCTCCCCTCATCGCCGGCTTCCTGCTCGGCCTCAGCCTGATCCTTCCCATCGGGGCTCAGAACGCATTCGTGCTGCGCGTTGGATTACGGGGCGAGCACGTCTGGGCCGTGTGCCTGACCTGCGCCCTGTCGGACGCCGTGCTCATCCTGGCAGGCGTGTCCGGCCTGTCCCGGATGACCGCCGCTTTGCCCTGGGCCGAGACCGCCCTCCTCTATTTCGGCGCCGCTTTCCTTCTCGCCTATGGCGCGCGGAGCTTCAGGGATGCGTTTCGGTCAGCAGCCCTGCGACCGGCCGAGGCCGCGCCGGCCGGCCTTCGGCGGGTGGTTCTCACCTGCCTTGCCCTCACCTGGCTCAATCCGCATGTCTATCTCGACACGGTGGTCCTCATCGGCTCGATCTCGACCCAGTTTGCGGAGAGCAAGGGATGGTTCGCGGTCGGGGCGATGCTGGCCTCGTTCACGTTCTTCTTCTCCCTGGTCTACGGCGCCCGCCTGCTCAAGCCGCTCTTCGCCAACCCGACCACGTGGCGTGTCCTCGACGTTGCGATCGGGCTCATCATGTGGGCGACGGCAGCGAGGCTGCTGCTGAACGAGGGCTGAGGGCCGGCTCCTTACCCTTTGAGCCACTCGCCGCATTTGGCCGGAACCTCGTTGCCCCAGGGCATCAGGGGAACGGTCGAGGTCGAGTTCTTGGGCGATCCTTCGATCGGCCGGTCCGAATAGACCATGTAGACCAGGGTGTTGCGCTTCCCGTCGCAGCCGCGGACGATCTGCATCCGCTTGAAGATCAGCGAGCGCCGCTCGCTGAAGACCACGTCCCCCTGCCCGAACCGCTGCTTGAATGTCACGGGGCCGATCTGGCGGCACGAGAGCGAGATGTCCGACACCTCCTCCGCCACGCCGAACGTGCCGGAGATGCCGCCTCGTTCCGGTGTCGTGTAGTGGCAAGCCACGCCTTCCACGAGGGGATCGTCGATCCCGTAGACCGCGAGCTTGTCGTCAGGGGTAAGGGCCCGCCAGACGGTGGACTTCTTGAAGATCAGATCCGGCTCCTGGGCCATGGCGCCGGAAGCGCCGCCCACGACGAGGGCGAGGACCAGAGCGATTCGAGCAAGCATTCCTGTTCTCTCCTGATGCTACGCTGCATGTGGGGATGCCGCGCGCCCTTGACGAGAGCCCGGAAGGGCTCGCGCAACCTTATTTGCTCCCGGAGCCGGATGAGGGTACATGCATGGTGCCGCCTCACGGCTTCACCGGAAACCTGCGAGGCGGTAATCACAATAGGGCCCCATTCCGGCGTCACATGACCAGCCTCTGGCCATGGCGCCGTATCGGACCCGGTTCTGCGATCAGCTTGATGACAAAGACATTCCTTCTCCGCTCCCTCTTCGCCGTGACGGCCTTCCTCGCCGCCGGACAGGCCGCCTTCGCCCAATCGGCCGAGTGCCAGCGCTTCCGCGCGGAGCTGGCGAATCTCGAGCGCAGCAGAGGCGGAGCGCCGACCGGGCAGATGCAGGCTCAGCGGGCGGAGATCAACCGCCTGGTCCGCTACTACAATTCCATCGGCTGCGAGCGCGGCCCCCTGGGCTTCCTGGCCGGTCCCCCTCCGGCCCAGTGCGGCACGATCGCCACGCAGATCCGCCAGCTCGAAGCGGGCTATGCCCGTCTTGCCGCTCAGGCCATGGACCCGGCCGAGGTGGAGGTCCGCCGTCGCCAGCTCCAGGTGGCCGTGCAGCAGACCTGCTCCGCCGAGCAGCCCCGCGGCTTCTTCGAGTCGATCTTCGGCCCGCCGCGCGGTCAGCAGCCGGATCAGGTCATGCCGGAAGGCCAGCCGATCATCGCCGACGAAGGGCAGCCCGCCCTGGGCGGCGGCCGCCTGATCTGCGTGAAGACCTGCGACGGCGCGTTCTTCCCGCTCACCACTCCGCCCGGCGGCCAGCAGAGCGCCGACGAGATGTGCCAGGCCCTGTGCCCCGGCACAGAGACGGCCGCCTATGCCTATCCGGGCGGCGACGACGGGCTGACCCGCGCGGTCTCGCTGTCGAGCAACAGGCCCTATACGTCGCTCGCGAACGCCTTCAAGTTCCGCAAGACCTTCGATGAAAGCTGCGCCTGCAAGCGACAGGACGAGAGCTGGGCCGTCGTTCTGCGCAAGGCAGAGAGCATGCTGGCGCAGCGCAAGGGCGACATGATCGTGACCGCCGAGAAGGCCGAGGAGCTCTCCCGCCCGAAGGCCGTCCAGGCCCGCAAGGCCGCCGAGAAGAAGGCGGACGAGGAGGAGAAGGCCGCGGCCGAGAGCGCCGCCTCCGCTCCGACGGCGAGCAAGGAATCCTCC
>DASRWK010000359.1:0-2198 GCA_035776715.1 Microvirga sp. | reverse complement strand
GGTTCCATAGGCCGACGCCGGGTTCCTTGTTCAGGATCTTCTCGCCCACCTTGTTGGCGTGCTTGATGAAGAAATGGAACATGCGCCTCTTGAGCGCGCTCGCATCCTCGATGCGCACCATGGTGAGCGTGAGGATGCTCTCGAAAACGCGCGGAGGGGCGAACACGTAGGTCGCGCCGACCTCCCGCCGGTCCTCCGCCACCGTCTCCGGGCTTTCGGGGCAGTTCACGCACAGGCCCGCGAGAAAAGCCTGCGCATAGGAGAAGATGTGGTCGCCCACCCATGCGATCGGCAGATAGGCCAGGATCTCGTCGGTCTCGTTGAGATTGTCGAATTCGCAGCCGATCCGGGCAGCCGCGATCACCGCATCGGAGGTGAGCATCACGCCCTTGGGGCGGCCCGTGGTGCCGGAGGTGTAGAGTATGATGGCGAGGTCGGAACCCTTCCCATCCTGCAATTCGCGATCGAGCTTGGCCGCCTCGTCGGCGTCCGCCAGGCGCGTGCGTCCTTCCTCGACCACGGAGGCGATGGAGTGTAGGCGGCTGTGGTCGTAGTCCCGCAGCCCCTTCTCCTCGTCGTAGAGCACATGCTCCAGGCGCGGCAATTGGTCGGAGACGGCGAGGAGCTTGTCTACCTGCTCCTGGTCCTGCACGGCCGCATGGGTCACTTCCGCATGGCTGAGCACATAGGCCATCTCTTCGGCTACGGAGTCCGCATAGACCGGAACCGGTATGGCGCCGAGCCACTGGGCCGCGGCGATGGTCCAGTAGAGGTGGGGGCGGTTGTAGCCGATGACTGCGATCTTGCCGCCCCGCCCGAGGCCGAGCGCCTGAAGGCCGCTGGCATAGGCGCGGACGGTGTCGTAGACCTGCGCCCAGGTCCAGGATTGCCAGATGCCAAGGTCCTTGTGGCGGAATGCAATTCGCTGGGGGCGGATGCGGGCATTCCGCGCCAGCAGTTTGGGGAACGTATCTTCGCGCGAGTCCGCAGCCGCCGTCACCGACGTCTCCTCCCTGGGCACCGCACATGCCGGGTGGCATGCGGGATGGCCCCGTTTCCTCTGGCGCGCGGCTTATCGGTGCCGCGCTTCTCTTCCCGGTTCATCGCCGGACGCTCTTTCGAGCACTATGGGAGGTATTCTGTCGTGCCCCTCCGGCATCGGCAAGGGTATCACACCAATACCATGGGCTAATATGCTTGCACGCGCTTTCGAGGCAGCGGCAGCGTCCCGATTCCGGATCTAGGGAACCGCCGTGAGGGCTGCCGGTTCGATCTCGTCCGCCGTGACCAGCCGCTCGGCGCCGATCGTGTTCTTGATACGGTAGACTTGTCGGCCTTTCTCCTGAGCGATCATGCAGACGATGCAGTAGATCCGATGGTCCGCATAGCCCGAGGAAGGGCGGGTGATGCGGACAAGCTGGCCGATGTGAAAGCTATCGTTCATCAGCGCCTCCATCATCCTTCAAGACGCAAAAGGGCACGGCCGTGAGAAGCGGGACCGTTACGTAGCCCGATCAAGTCCCGTGCGGTACGGATCAAGGATGATGCCTGAGGCAAAACGATGACAAGGGCCTATTCCGTCGCAGGATTCGCCTCCTGGCCCGTCACGCGTCGAGGAGCTCGATCGCAGGGGAGGCGCAGCCGGATGCGGAAGACGGTTGATCCTCCCGCATCCGAGGACGATGGAAGCGTACTGCTTATTGCGCGGGCTGGGCGGGGGCGCCGCCCGGAGGAGGATTGGCGGGGGCCGTGGAGGCGGGATTGTTCTGGTCCGTGCCGCCGGTCTGGTCGGGGCCATCCTCACCGCAGGCGGTCAGCGCGAGCATTGCAACGAAAGGCAGGATCATTCGAAATCGCATGCGTGTCTCCTTGTCCGAGGCTTCAACTCCCGGCCTGAAGGAAGGTTCTCGACCGGGGCCGGGACATTTCCCGTTCACGGGCGTTGTGACGGCAGGCAATCGGACGCAAAGGGCCCGTCATGGATCCGGAACACCGCACCAATATTCTGACCGTCGTCGGCTTCGCGGCAGGCGTGCTGGGACTGGGAGCCCTGATCACGGTGATGCTGGTTTTCGGATAGCGGAAGGCTTCGCCGTTGGGTGTGACGTTAAGGAACACGCTTGAAGCCAAGCTGCGTTAAGGGAGAGCGGACCTCTCCCGGGTGCAGGGTAGACCCGACGACAAAAGCGCCTCGGAAG
>DASRWK010000358.1:0-2875 GCA_035776715.1 Microvirga sp. | reverse complement strand
CGATCAGGCCGAGGCTCTCGCCCGCGATCTGTTTCCCCTGGGCGAACGGGTCGAGCCGAAGCCGTGGCTCGGGCGCAGGCCGTGCCTTCCCGACATGCGGCCCGTGATCGGCCCTGCATCCCGTCATCCGGGCCTGTGGTTCTGCTTCGGTCATGCCCATCACGGGCTGACCCTGGGGCCCGTCTCGGGCCGCCTGCTCGCGGAATTGATGACCGGCGAGGCGCCGTTCTGCGATCCCACGCCCTATCGGGCGGACCGGTTCTGACGAACGGGGCCCGATCCCGGCGACCAGGCCGTTGTCCCGCTCAGGCGGCGTTGGGCGTGGCGGCTGCACGAAGCAGCATGCCGAAGAGGTCGCGCGGATCGTCCGGGTCCGCCAGAAGATCGAGCTCCTCATAAAGGCCGGTCTCCGCGATCTGCTTCTTCACGTAACGCAGAGCCGAGAAA
This sequence comes from Microvirga sp., assembly GCA_035776715.1. Taxonomy (GTDB): domain Bacteria; phylum Pseudomonadota; class Alphaproteobacteria; order Rhizobiales; family Beijerinckiaceae; genus Microvirga. The sequence goes on along the minus strand of DASRWK010000358.1, from coordinate 2,428 downwards.
TCCTCGATGGCGAAACCCACCGAGTCGAACAGGGTGATCTGCCGGTCGCTCGAACGGCCCGTCTCCTGGCCTGCGATCACGCGCCACAGCTCCTTGACCGGGTAGTCGGGCGCGAGCTGCTGAATCTCGCCTTCGATGCGCGTCTGAGGCGGATACTCGACGAAGATGTCCGAGCGCTTCAGAATATCGGCGTGAAGCTCCGTCTTGCCCGGGCAGTCGCCGCCGACTGCGTTGATGTGCAGCCCGGAGCCGACCATGTTGTCGGTGAGGATCGTGGCGTTCTGCTTGTCGGCGGTCACCGTGGTGACGATCTCCGCGCCTTCCATCGCCTCCTCGATGGAACCGCATACGGCGATGTCGAAGCCGTAGCCTGCGAGGTTGCGCACGCATTTCGTGCTCGCCGAGCGGTCGATGTCGTAGAGCCGTACTCTATCGACGCCGAGCAGGGCCTTGAAGGCGATGGCCTGGAACTCGGATTGCGCGCCGTTGCCGATGATTGCCATTGTGCGGGCATTCTTCGGCGCGAGATACTTGGCGGCGACCGCCGAGGTCGCGGCGGTGCGCAGCGCGGTCAGGATGGTCATCTCGGTCAGGAGCACGGGATAGCCCGTGCCCACATCCGCCAGCACGCCGAAGGCGGTCACGGTCTGGCGCCCCTCGCGGGTGTTCTTCGGGTGGCCGTTCACGTACTTGAAGCCATAGACCTCACCGTCGCTGGTGGGCATGAGCTCGATCACGCCCTCGCGGCTGTGGGAGGCGACCCGCGGGGTCTTATCAAAGGATTCCCAGCGCCGAAAATCGGATTCGATGTAGTCCGACAGCTCAGTCAGGAAGCGCTCCACGCCGATGGCGAGGACGAGCTTCATCATGTGATCGACGCTGACGAAAGGGACGATGTTCAATTTCGGGATCATGAGGCATTCACTTGGGGGTGTGGCGGTAGCTCTGCGTCGGACGGTCGAGGACACGGCGGCCCATGAGGCTCGAGGCCAGATCGACCATGAGCAGGGCGGTGCGGCCGCGTTCGTCCAGGAAGGGATTGAGCTCGACGAGATCGAGGCTCCTCACGAGGCCGCTGTCGTGCAGCATCTCCATGATGAGGTGCGCCTCGCGGAAGGTGGCGCCGCCCGGCACCGTGGTTCCGACGCCCGGCGCAATGCCAGGATCGAGGAAGTCCACGTCCAGGCTCACGTGGAGAATGCCGTCGGCCATGGCGACGCGCTTCAGGAAGGCGTCGAGCAGGGGCGCCACGCCGTTCTCGTCGATGGCGCGCATGTCGTGGATCGTGATGCCCGTGGTCGCAAGCGCCGCGCGCTCTGCAGGATCGACGCTGCGGATGCCCATCATGCAGACATTCTCGGGCTTCACCGGGTGATGAACCTTTGGGAAGTACTCGTCGAAGCCCGGGCGGCCCGTGGCATAGGCCATGGGGACGCCGTGCAGGTTGCCGCTCGTCGTCGTTTCCAGGGTGTGGAAGTCCGGGTGCGAGTCGAGCCACAGGACGAAGAACTCGCGGCCCTCCTCGGCGGCCCGGCGGGCGAGGCCCGTGATCGAGCCCGCCGAGAGGCTGTGATCGCCGCCGAGAAATATCGGTATGCCTTCGCGGCTGGCTTCGAATGCCGTCTCCGCGATGGCTTCCGTCCAGGCGACCGTCTCCGGCAGGGCCCTGATGGCCGCATTGGCATGGCCCATCTCGCGCTTGGGCGCGGGTGCGATATTGCCCCGGTCCACTACCGTATAGCCCAGGCGTTCCAGTTCCGTCGCCAGCCCGGCCGTGCGGAAGGCGCTCGGCCCCATGTCGCAGCCGAGCCGGCCCGCGCCTTCCTGAACGGGCGCTCCGATGAGAATGCAGGGCTTTTGCATCGTCCAATCTCTCCACACGATGCGAGCCAAGCTAAGCGAGGGGATTGGCGATATGAACAAGGCACTTTGACAAATCGGAAAAGTTCCTTAGCCATTTTGCTAAACACAGTTTTGGAAAATGGCAGCCATGGACGATCTTGATCAGCGTCTCATCACCCTCCTGCGCCATAACGGCCGGCGCAGCGTCTCGGATCTCGCTCTCGAGCTCAACGTATCCCGCGCCACCGTGCGCTCACGGATGGAGCGCCTGGAGCGTTCGGGCGATATCGTCGGCTATACCGTGATCCTGCGGGCGGATGCCGTTTCCCTGCCCGTGCGGGGCATCATGCTGATCGAGGTGGAGGGCCGCGCGGCCGATCGCGTTGTGGACGCCCTGGGCGGTTTTCCGGAGGTCAGCGCCATTCACACCACGAACGGAAAGTGGGATCTCGTCGTCGAACTCGGCGCGGCCAACCTGTCCGATTTCGACGGCATCCTGAGGCGCATCCGTCTGATTCCCGGCGTCATTGCATCGGAAACCAATCTTCTGCTTGCAACCCCGCGCAGCACCCGCGCCCGCCTGTAA
>DASRWK010000357.1:0-2906 GCA_035776715.1 Microvirga sp. | reverse complement strand
ATGGGCTATCTCCTCGTATGAGACAGGGGACGATCCGGCCGTCTCGCGCCGGACGGCTTCTATCGAGCCCCGATTTTACGAGCATCAACCCTAACAATCTCTGTACAAGCGCCGTCTTGGCGCCGCAGGTCAGGGTCGGATAGCCCTCAGGCGGCGGCCGCCGGCAGATCCAGCTTGGCAGCGAGAGTGACATCGCCCAGGGCGGCGAAAGGACCGTTCCGGTAGCCGCGGTCCTCGTGGCCGTAGGTCAAGGGGATGCCGCCGGGGCCTACGACACTCCCGCCGGCGCAACAGAGAATGTGATCTCCAGCCGCCGTATCCCACTCCATAGTCGCTCCGCAGCGCACATAGATATCGGCTTCTCCCGATGCGATGAGGCAGAACTTGAGGGCGGACGAGGTCATGCGCCTCGTTCCGATCGAGAGGACCGAGAGGCAGGCTTCCGTAGCGATATCCCCATGCCGGCGGCTCACGAGGGCCACGAGACCCTCTTCGGGAGCGCTTCGCACCCTGATGTCCTGCCAATCGAAATCGTCGCCGTTCTTGGGCATCGCGCTCTTCCGGGCCGCCGTGCCCGCGATCCAGACGGAATCCATGGCCGGAGCCGCGACTGCGGCGGCCAGGGGGCGGCTGCCCCGGATCAGGGCGATATTGACGCTGTATTCTCCCGTGCCGTGAATGAAGTCGCGGGTGCCGTCGAGAGGATCGACCAAGAAGAAGAACTCGTCCGTATGGGCAGTGCTGGCCGTTTCCTCGGCCACCACCGGAACCCCTGGCCACGCTTCGGCCAGCCGGCGGATGATCAACCGCTCTGCGGCCAGATCGGCTGCCGTAGTGGGGCTTCCGTCGTCCTTGATGCGTTTCTCGACAAGGGCATTTTCCATGCCCCGCAGAAGATGGGCCGCTTCGGAGGCTATGGCGGCTAGCCTCAGGGCGATTTCGTCAGGATTGGAGGCATCGAGGAGCATGATGGATTTGTGCCTGTTCTCGAAAGACCTGTCGATCTCTTTTACGTGCTTTCCAAAGAACTCGCAGGCGGGTATCCGGTTCACGTTCTCTTTCCTGTTTGGCTATATTCGTGCAACCTGAAATCCAGAATTTCATGAATCCAGCGCTGAACTTACGGTCTTCCGGAGCCCTTATGGCCACCATCTCTCTTGATTCGCTCGATCTTGCAGCTCTCCTATGCTCGCGCGTCTGCCATGACGTGATTTCGCCGGTGGGCGCGATCGTCAACGGGCTCGAGGTCCTGGAGGACGACAGCGACACCTCCATGCGCGAATTCGCGCTCGACCTGATCCAGAAGAGCGCCCGGCAGGCCTCCGCCCGCCTTCAGTTCGCCCGCCTCGCTTTCGGGGCCGCGGGGTCTGCCGGAGCGTCCATTGACCTCGGCGATGCCGAGCAGGTGGCGCGCGGTCTCTTTCTCGACGACAAGATCACCTTCTCCTGGTCCTCGCCGCGTCTCCTGTTCCCGAAGAACCGGGTCAAGCTTCTCCTCAACCTGATCATGATCGCCATCACGGCCATTCCACGCGGCGGCTCGATCGCCGTGACGGTGGCAGGCGATGCCGAGAGCTGCGAATTCACGATCAAGGCCAAGGGCCTCAACGCGCGCATCCCCGCCCACTCGCAGGATCTGCTCGCCGGCCATTCGGAGACCGGCACGGTGGATGCCCACGGGATTCAGATCTACTACGCCGGTATGGTGGCGCGTGCGTCCAATATGAACATTGCCTTCAGCATCGATGGCGATGAAGTGACGATCGCCTCGGCGACTGTCTAATGCCTGCCTCGGGCGTGATGCTCTTGAAGGGCATCTCGCTCACGTAGAGTGACTGCGCAACCATGGGCTCCGCAGGCGTCGGTCATACGGCGGCGGCGAACGTTCCTGAAGAACTCGATGGCGTGATCCTGCAGGAGCCAGGACGAGGTACTCCGGAGCGATGCCCAAGGCAAGCAGCGCGGCACATTACAAAATTACACGCGCAAGCAATCAAGGTGCGCATCCAGGCTACCCGTTTCGTGGGAGTGCCAAACAAACAAAAATGCCCGGTGCGTGACCGGGCATTTCATCTCTCATGGTGTTTCGATTAGATCGCGATGCGCTCTTCCGACTCGTTGGGCTCGCGCAGCACGTAGCCGCGGCCCCACACGGTCTCGATGTAGTTCTTCCCCTGCGAGGCGTTGGCGAGCTTCTTGCGCAGCTTGCAGATGAACACGTCGATGATCTTCAGTTCTGGTTCGTCCATGCCGCCATAGAGATGATTCAGGAACATCTCCTTGGTGAGCGTCGTGCCCTTGCGCAACGAGAGCAGCTCCAGCATCTGATATTCCTTGCCGGTCAGATGCACGCGAGCGCCGCCGACCTCGACCGTCTTCGTATCAAGGTTCACGACGAGGTCGCCCGTTGTGATCACGGATTGCGCGTGCCCTTTCGAGCGCCGCACGATGGCATGAATGCGGGCAACCATCTCATCCTTGTGGAACGGCTTCGTCAGGTAATCGTCGGCGCCGAAACCGAGACCCTTCACCTTGTCTTCGATGCCGGCCATGCCGGAGAGGATCAGGATCGGCGTCTTCACCTTCGCGACGCGCAGCGTGCGCAACACCTCATAGCCCGACATGTCGGGAAGGTTCAGATCGAGAAGGATGATGTCGTAGTCGTAGAGCTTGCCGAGGTCGACGCCCTCTTCGCCGAGATCCGTCCCGTAGACGTTGAAGTTCTCGGACTTCAGCATCAGCTCGATGCTTTGCGCGGTTGCGCTGTCGTCTTCAATGAGAAGTACGCGCATGTCTATTCCCCAGCCCATGCCCTGGAGCTTGCGGGTAGCCTGCCGCCACCCATCCGCCACCGGGCCTGCGGCGGATGCCCTTTTGCACTGATTCGTAACGCTAGTTCGGAATGG
>DASRWK010000356.1:0-2111 GCA_035776715.1 Microvirga sp. | reverse complement strand
CCTTCGAGCGAGCGGTCCCCAGCACCACGAAAACCTGATCGTCGTACAGGTCGACCTTGGGCACGTGGTTGGGCGTCATGGCCTCCTCGACGGCAAGGCTGTGGAGCTGGAAACGCTCCTGGAGGATTGCGAAGTCGTTGTCGTCAGGGTCGCGAACCTGGATCCAGATCGATCCTGAGGCGTCGAACGGGGGCAAGCTGTCGTCGAGTCCCTCCAGGTCCACGAGCTTGTTGTCCCGAAACATCGTGGCCGTCACTTCACCCATTCGAGCATCTCGGGCCTGGCGCCGCGGGCGGCGTTTCTCGCGGAGAGCGGCGCGGTGCAGCGCCTCGGTGCCTGTCATTCATCCCACGAGCAGCTTCGCATATTTGGGGTGCCTCGTTGCGAAGCGCGACATGAACGGGCACTTCGCAATGGCCTTTCGGCCGCTCCTGCCAATCTCTTGGAACACCGCTTCGGCGAGCCGGGTGCCGATGCCCTGTCCCGAATATCTCTGGGGCACTTCGGTATGGGTAAGGACGACCGTATCGCCTTGGACCCGGTAATAAGCGGCCGCGATGTCGTCGCCCAGGGGGAGCTCGAAGCGTCTTGCCTCAGGATGGTCGACAACCCCGTTGATCATTCTCGATCTCCCCGACGATCATGCAAAGCGGCGCCGGAGCGGGAGGTGGGCACCGCTCCAGCGCCTGCAGGCGACGAGAGGGGCGTGCCTGTTCGTCTTTCCTACAGGCCCGCGGGAGACGCACCGAGTGAGGACTTGCCTGATGAGGTTAGGCGGCGCCGGCGAGGAGCGGCGGGAGATCGACCGCTCAGGGTGCGGGGCTGTCTCGATGTCCTTCCAGGTCGAGGTAATGCGAGGCCCAGCTCGCGATGACCTTCGCGGCGTAGGAGGCATCCCGGCCCTGTGTGAGCAGATGGTCCGCCTTGTCGAGTGAGACGAAGCTCTTGGGATGCTTGGCCGACCGGAAGATGCCTTCCGCATTGTCGATGCCGACCACCCGATCTGTCGGAGAGTGCAGGACGAGGAGCGGCCGCCGCAGGTTGGATATGTATTCCTCCTCGGAATGGCTTCTCAGATCCTCGACGAACGAGCGCCGGATCGTGAAGGGTCGCCCGGCGAGCTGAACCCTGCTTTCCCCATGCTCCTCTATGGTGCCGAGCGACTCCCCAAGCTGTCGAAGTACATGATCGGGCTCGAAAGGGGCCGCAATCGTGGCCACGGCGCGGACGTCGGGGAGGCTGCCGGCTGCCGCGAGCACTGCCGCTCCCCCGAGGCTATGCCCCACGAGGAGACGAACGACCTTCCCGGCTGCGGCCATCGCCCCAGCTGCGCAGACGATGTCCCGCACGTCGCCGCTGAGGCCGTGGCGGCCGAACTCTCCTTCGCTGCGGCCGAGGCCGGTAAAATCAAATCTGAGAACACCGAGCCCGTGCTCCGCCAGCGCCCGGGACACGCGAACGGCCGCCAGCGAATCGCTCGCGCATGTGAAGCAGTGCGCGAAAATGGCGTAGCCCCACGGAGCGTCCTCCGGCATCTGGATACGGCCGGCGAGCACCCGTCCGTCCTCGCCCATGAAGTCGAAAGGTTCTGCCCGCATTTCTATCGGACGATGCTTCGGTGGAGCTCCGACCCGACATGGGCGGCGTTGAAGTGGCAGCTTCGGGCTGATCGTTTCCGCAAGCTGCACATGAACACTGGTCTCTTTCCCCGTTCAACAGATCGCTGGCGACGGTATCATTCAGGCAGCGTCGACCAGCACGACTTCGCTGTCCTCGAGCGCCAGCACTTCAATCTCCCTTTCTTCTCGAATGGCAATGCCATCGCGCGCACTGGCTGTGACCGCGCCGATGCGGACCTTGCCCCGGGCAGGAACGAGGTAAGCGTGCCGCCCATTCTCCAACGAGTAGCGTACCGTCTCGCCTGCCTTGATCGTTGCTCCGGCGACCCGGGCATCGGCACGGATCGGGAGGGCGGCCTCGTCACCGGCGATGCCGCTCGCGAGTGTTACGAAGGCGCCCGCGCGGTCGCCCTTAGGGAAGGGCTTCGCGCCCCAGGCAGGTCGTTCGCCCTGTCGGTCCGGAATGATCCAGATCTGAAAGATCCGGGTGAC
>DASRWK010000355.1:0-12058 GCA_035776715.1 Microvirga sp. | reverse complement strand
GCCTCCCCGGCGCCTTATTCCTGCAGCATCCGCTTGAGGAGCTCGACCTCGTCGGAGAGGGCGTGGTCCTCGCCCAGAGCCTTCTCGATCTTGCGCACCGCATGGAGCACGGTGGTGTGATCGCGTCCGCCGAAGCGGCGGCCGATCTCGGGAAGCGAGCGTAACGTCAGCACCTTGGACAGGTACATGGCGATCTGGCGGGGGCGCACCACGGCAGCGGTGCGGCGCTCCGAGAGAATGTCCGAGCGGGAGACGTTGTAGCGCGAGGCCACGAGCTTCTGGATGTCCTCGATCTTGACGCGCTTCGGCTCGCGGTTGCGCACGAGGTCGCGGATCGCGGTCTCGGCGGTTTCGAGGGTAATGGCCGAACCGGTGAGCGTGGCGTGTGCCAGAAGGCGATTCACCGCGCCTTCGAGATCGCGGCCGTTGGCCGTGATGGAGCGGGCCACGTAGGCGATGACGTTGGGCCCCACCTCGAAGGTGGGATGAATGCCTTTCAGCGCCTCGATGCGGGTGGTGAGGATCGAGGTGCGAAGGGCCTCGTCCAGCGCCGTGACCTCGACCACGAGGCCGCCCGCGAGACGCGAGCGGACGCGCTCGTCCAGATTCTCCAGATCCGCCGGCGGGCGGTCGGCGGCGATCACGATCTGGCGGCCCGCATCGATGAGGGCATTGAGCGTATGGCCGAACTCCTGCTGGATCTGCTTGCCCTGAATGAACTGCACGTCGTCGATGATGAGCAGGTCGATGCCGCGCAGGCGCTCCTTGAAGGCGAGCGACGTCTGCGCCTTCAGAGAGGCGACGAAGCCATACATGAAGCGGTCGGCGGTGAGATAGATGACCCGGCGGCCTTGCGTGCGCATCTCATGGCCGATGGCGTGAAGGAGATGGGTTTTGCCGAGGCCCACGCCCGCATGAAGATAGAGCGGGTTGTAGATCACCTGGCCGTTCGGCGCATGGGCCACCCGGTCGGCGGCTGCGTGCGCCAGCGCATTGGAGCGGCCAACGATGAAGCTCTCGAAGGTCAGGCGCGGGTCGAGCGGCGCGCCGCCGAGATCGGAATTCTCGGTCCGCTCTTCCTGCGGGAGCGCAAGCGACGGCGCCTTGGGCTCGATGGCCTGAGCCGTCATCGGCATGGGAGCCGGGATGTTCTGACGGGAAATATCGTTCGGACGGCGCTGGGGGGGCGCCTCGCGGCCGAGGGAGTTGCGCACGCCGATCACCACGCGCTCCACGTCGGTGGTTTCCGAACGGTAGACCGACAGCACGCGGTCGACGTAATGGGATTCGATCCAGCTTTTCAGGAAGCGGGTGGGCACTGTCAGATAGGCACAGCCTTCCACCACCGAATCCAGCTCAAGGCGGCCGAACCAGCTGGCAAAAATGTCCTCGCCCAGCTCGGCGCGCAGGCGACGCTTCACCCGCGCCCAGATTTCCGCTGCCGTTTGCTCGCCTGAAGCCTCCATGCCGCTCTCATTGGCAGCGGCAAAGGTGCGATGGTCCTCGCTGCGATACATCAAATTCCCTCCACGAGGTTTCGCCGAACTTGGCTGAAACCCCCACGCATGACCCGTTCTGAACAGAAGCCAGCCCTGATTCACAGGTTGTTCAAAACGTGGTGCCCCCAATTGTACTAAAGATTATCAAGCCGACTTTAAGTCGAGGCGATCTGAAAACGTCGCCTCTTGTGCATCTCTTCAAGCTCAACCAAGTCTACCCCTGGGTAAGGGATGTGCTTTCGTTTGCTTCTTGTGAAACTGAAACAAAGCCCTGACCCCGCGGTTCTGTTCTATAGCTCGGGACTTGAGTGGATGACTTAACGGCAAGCCGTTGAAGCAAGATGACCTTATACAGGCTGGGGGAGGGTCCGCAACATGGACGAGTCAACAGGTGATCGGCCATGATCCCCAAAACGGCTCCACAGACCCGTCCACAGGTTTTGGGGTGCGGCGATAAAGTCCTGACTCTTCAACTGATTCACAGTGTCGCCCCGGCTCGTTTCAGCGCGCGAAAAAAGCTTGTTCCGCAACCTTGATTCAGCGACGATTCGGGGTGACTCGCTGTGTGATTCCGATGCTTTGCGAACCTTTGCCTGCTAAGCTATTGAGCAATCTTTGCATTTCGTGTGCAGTTTGAATCCGTGCCGCGTGTGCTCTCACCCTGTTTTTTGGTGGTAAAGTCAAGCTGCCGTGTGGATAAAACGGCGACAAAAAACGGCTTCCGGATCGATGTTCTTTGCTCTCCGCTGTCACGACAGGCGGGGCGGTCTTCAGAAGGACGGGTCGTGCATTTGGAGGCCGTGCCGGCGCGGCGGAATGCCTGTCTCTTCCTGCCCGGGAGAGGTCCGTGGCCGTCTCTCCATGAGGGGTCGCCTGCGTCCCTTCACGATGGGGCGCGGCGCTCCGGCCCTCCATGACGTCGTTCCCGCCTGCCACGCCTTCGCGGGGCGGCTGAAAGGCGGACGAGGCAGCTCCGGGCCTGGATGTCCAGTGCCGATGGAGGGTTGCGAGGCAACAAAAAACCCGGCCGTCGGGCCGGGTTCGATGATGTCGGTTAGCCTGAAGCGGGTTAGGCGCTCAGAGCCTTGATGCGGCTCGACAGGCGCGACACCTTCCGCGAGGCGGTGTTCTTGTGCACGATGCCCTTCTGGGCGGCGCGCATCACTTCCGGCTCGGCGGCGCGCAGGGCGGCGAAGGCCTCGGTCTGATTGCCGGAGGCAATCGCCTCCTCGACCTTGCGGATGAACGTCCGCATGCGGCTGCGACGCGACTTGTTGATCGCGGTGCGCTTCGCAATCTTGCGGGTCATCTTCTTGGCGGACACGGTGTTGGCCATGGCCTGTCCTCGTTCTTTCATATCCGACGCGGCAGGCTCCTGGTCGGAGCTGCGGCAGCGATCGGTTGATTGCATGGAAACCGAAGAGCCCGCGGGACGCGCGGGCTCGTGTGGGGCGGCTTATAGACGTGATCCTCGGGAAGGTCAATGTCCGCGGGCCTTTGCGCGTCAAAAAAGCGCCTCGAGGCTCTTGAGACTCCCTTACGGCAACATGCTCCGCCAGGGATTGGCGGGGTCGAGAAGCAGTCTCAGGGCCATCGCCGCCGAGACCAGCACCAGCAGCGGGCGGATGATCCGGCTCCCCAGCCGCATGGCGATCCGCGAGCCCACCTGCGCCCCGAGGAAGGAAGCTCCGGCCATGACGAGCCCGACCGGCCAGACCACGGCTCCGGTGGCCGCATAGAGAAGGAGGCTGCCCAGATTGCTCGCAAGGTTGAGGAGCTTGGTATGGGCGGTGGCCCGCACCACCCCGTAGCCGAGGAGCGTCACGAAGGCCAGCATATAGAAGGAGCCCGCGCCCGGTCCGAAGATGCCGTCATAGAAGCCCACGGCCACCGGGGCCGTAACGCCGAAGCCGAGCGCCGTCATCCGGGCCTGGGCGTCCTCGTCCTTCACCTTGCGCGACAGGGCGAAGTAGAGGGCGATGGCGATCAGCAGCACCGGAATCAGGGTCTGGAGCACGGATTGCGGCAGGAAGCGCACGCAGAGCGCCCCCGCGATCCCGCTGACGAAGGCCACGGCCGTGAACGCCCAGGCCTTGCGCCATTCGATCATCCCCCGTCGCCCGAAAGTATAGGTGGCGGAAGCGGCCGCAAAGACGCCCTGGACCTTGTTGGTGGCGATGGCGCCCGCCGGGTTCATGCCCGCGAGCAGGAGGGCCGGGACGGTGAGGAGCCCGCCGCCTCCCGCAATGGAATCCACGAAGCCTGCAAAAAAAGAGATCGCGGCGAGCGCCGCGATCATGTCGAAGCCGATATCGGGCACGATTACTGGTCTTTGAACTCGGCCGCGCGCTTTTCCACGAAGGCGGCCATGCCTTCCTTCTGGTCGGCGGTGGCGAACATGGCATGGAACACGCGCCGCTCGAAGCGGATGCCTTCGGAGAGGGACACCTCGTCGGCGCGGTTGATGGTTTCCTTCGTCATCATGGCGATGGGCAGCGACATGGAGGCGATGGTCTCCGCCGTCTTCATGGTCTCAGGGATGAGGTCCGCCAGCGGCACCACGCGGGCCACGAGGCCGGAGCGCTCGGCCTCCTCGGCTCCCATCATGCGGCCCGTCAGGCACATCTCCATAGCCTTGGCCTTGCCGATGAGGCGCGTGAGGCGCTGCGTCCCTCCCATGCCGGGCATGACGCCGAGCTTGATCTCGGGCTGGCCGAATTTGGCGTTGTCCGCGGCGATGATGAAATCGCACATCATGGCGAATTCGCAGCCGCCGCCGAGGGCGAAGCCCGCCACCGCCGCGATCATCGGCTTGCGACGGCCTGCCACCTTCTCCCAGCCGGAGAACTGATTGTCGAGGTAGATCTGCGGATAGGTCAGCGACGCCATCTCCTTGATGTCGGCGCCGGCGGCGAAGGCTTTCTCGGACCCGGTGATCACGATGCAGCCGATCTGCGGATCGGCCTCGAAGGCGTCGAGCGCCTGGTTCACCTCGTTCAGGAGGGCCGAATTGAGGGCGTTGAGAGCCTGGGGCCGGTTGAGGGTGACGAGCCCCACCTTGCCGCGCGTCTCGACGATGATCGTTTCATAGGCCATGGCCACCACCTCCAGTGTTCTTCCTCTCTGGGTTACGGGAGGCAGCGGGGCTCGGCAAGCCCTATCGTCATCCCCGGACGGGGGCGGAGATGACGGGCGAGCGCCATGAGGCAGGACGGCGCGGATCGGGTTACTCCACCACCTTGCGGTAAAGGTGCCAGGTGGCGTGTCCGAGGATCGGCAGCACCACGGCAAGCCCGATGAAGAGTGGGATGAAGCCGATCACGAGCATCCCGGCGACGATGAGCGCCCAGACGAGCATGGGGCCTGGATTGGCGGCCACGGCCCTGAAGGAGGTGAGGATCGCCGGGATCGCGCCCACGTCCCTGTCGAGCAGGAGCGGAAAGGAGATCACGCTCAAGGAGAACACGACGGCGCTGAAGACGAAACCGATGGCGTTGCCGGCGATGATGAGGGTCCAGCCGTTCCGGGTGGTGAAGACCTCCTGCAGGAAGGCGCTCATGGATTGAGGCGCCTGCCAGCCGAACAGCGATTGGTAGAGCGCCTGGGCCGTCATCAGCCAGGCGATGAAGATCACCATCAGCAGAATGCCCAGCGCAGCGATGGATCCGATGGATCGAGAGCGGAACACGTTGGAGATGCTGCTCACGGACACTTCCTGCCCGCGCTCGCGCTCGCGGCTGATCTCGTAGAGCCCCACCGCCGCGAGAGGCCCTACCAGGGCGAAGCCCGACATGAGCGGGAAGAGGAGCGGCAGCATATTGTTGCCGAAAGCGAGCCCTGCGAAGAATATGCCAAGGATCGGGTACATCAGGCAGATAAAGAAGATGTGGGTCGGAGCGGCCCAAAAATCGGCGATGCCGCGCCTCAAGGCATCCATGAGGTCGGAGGTACCGATCCTGCGGATCGTCAGGCCCTCCGAGACCGGGTCTCTCTGGATGTGGGAAAGGGCGTCGAGCTTGGCCATGGCGGTCCCTCCTGAACCTTTCGTTCAAGCAGTCGCGAGCCTGTCATGCAGAAGATGCCGACGAATGGTCGCAACCTGCAGTCGGAAGATTTCACGCCTTTTCGGGCTTTTTCGGGGTGGGCCGAGGCCCGCCCGATCACTTTATCGAGCGCGGGGCGGCTTTTGGCAGACCGGACAATAGAAGGTGGAGCGGCCGGATTGCACGAGGCGCGCGACCGTGCCGGTGCATTCGGGCGTCACACAGGGCTCCCCCTCCCGGTCGTAGACGCGGAAAGAATGCTGGAAATAGCCGAGCGAGCCGTCCACCTGGGCATGGTCGCGCAGGGTGGAGCCGCCCGCTTGGACGGCTTCCGAGAGGACGTCGCGGATCACCTCCGCGAGCTGGTGCGCCTTCTGCCTCGGTCGTCCGGCCCTGCTGGCGAGCGAGCCGGCCGGGGCCTCGGGGTGAAGACCGGTGCGGAACAGGGCCTCGCATACATAGATATTGCCGAGGCCCGCGATGAGGCGCTGGTCGAGGAGGGCGGCCTTCAAGGGCGTGCGCCTGCCCGCGAAGAGGGCGGCGATAGTCTCGCCCGAGAGTTCGTTGCCGAGGGGTTCGATCCCCATCCCCGAGAAATGCCTGCAGGTCTCGATCTCGGACCGGGGGACGAGATCCATGAAGCCGAACCGGCGGGCATCGTTGTAGGTGACGCTGGCTCCGTTCGATAGCTCGAAGGTCACGTGATCGTGGGCCCCGACGCCCCCGTGTTCGTGGTGAAACTCCCCCGGCATCCGGGTCTCTTCCCCCTTCGTGACCAGGAAGCGGCCGGACATGCCGAGATGCATGATCAGCACCTCACCCGAGGAGAGATCCGCGAGCAGATACTTGGCCCGGCGCCCCAGAGCCTTCACCTCCTGCCCCTCCAGGCGCTCCGCGAATCGTTCGGGAAACGGAAAGCGCAGGTCCGGACGGCGCTGCACCACCTTGGTGAAGCGGGCTCCCACCAGGGCGGGTTCCAGACCCCGGCGCACGGTTTCGACTTCGGGCAGTTCGGGCATCAGCCATCTCTTCGATTTTCCGGAGCATCGTCTGATGCGGACCCGAAAGGCCACGTCAGCGGCCCGTAGGGCCGTGTAGCGGAAACCGGGTCCACTTTTCCGCACGATGCGCTAAGCCCTTACATAGCCATCGGGCCGCGCTTCCGCTATGGATCGCGTTCAGGATGTGAGAGAAGGTTATCGAGGATCATGACCGACGAGAACACCCATTTTGGGTTTCAGTCCGTGCCCCTGGGCGAGAAGCAGGACCGCGTGAACGAGGTCTTCCGTTCCGTGGCAAGCCGCTACGATCTCATGAACGACCTCATGTCCGCAGGCCTCCACCGCCTCTGGAAGGACACTCTCGTGTCCACTCTCCGTCCACCCCGCGACCGGGCCTTCCGTCATCTGGACGTGGCCGGCGGCACCGGGGACGTGGCCTTCCGCATTCTGGATGCGGGCGGTCGGCAGACCCATGTGACCGTGCTCGACATCAACGGCGAGATGCTCAAGGTCGGTGCCGAGCGGGCCGGCCGTCGCTATGACGGCCGCATCGATTTCGTCGAGGCCAATGCGGAAGAGCTGCCGCTCGAATCCAACGCGTACGACGCCTACACCGTCGCCTTCGGTATCCGGAACGTGCCGCGCATCGACGCGGCCCTGCACGAGGCGCATCGCGTGCTCAAGCCCGGGGGGCGTTTCCTCTGCCTCGAGTTCTCCAAAGTGGACGTGCCGCTCCTCGACAGGATCTACGATGCCTATTCCTTCAACGTCATCCCCCGCATGGGCCAGATGGTGACGGGGGATGCGGAGTCCTATCAGTACCTCGTCGAGTCCATTCGCCGCTTCCCGCCGCCCGCCGCATTCGCGCGCATGATCGAGGAGGCGGGCTTCAGGCGCGTCACCTATCGCCCGCTCACCGCAGGAGTGGTCGCCATTCATTCCGGCTGGAAGATATAAGCGTGATCGGCAGCATCGTTCATCTCGCGCGGAATTTGCGCGCCGGCTTCATTCTCGCCCGCGAAGGCGCTCTCGGCCTGTTCGATCCGAGCCCCCTGCCGCCGTCCGCGCGTCTTGCGTTGAAGCTGGCGCGCATCATCGAGCGGCGGCAGACGGGGGATGGCGCGGCGCGCCTCTCCAAGGCGCTCACAAGGCTTGGTCCTTCCTATGTGAAGTTCGGCCAGTTTCTTGCGACGCGCCCCGATATCGTCGGCGCGGCGGCGGCGCGCGACCTCGAGCGCCTGCAGGACCGGATGCCTCCGTTCCCGCGCGCTCAAGCCGTTGCCGTGATCGAAGCCGCGCTCGGGCGGCCCATCGGCGATCTCTTCCTCGAGTTCAGCGAGCCCCTGGCGGCAGCCTCCATCGCTCAGGTGCACAAGGCGCGCATCCGCACGCCGGACGGTGAGGAGACGGTCGCCGTGAAGGTGGTGCGCCCCGGCGTGCGCGAAGGCTTTGCCCGCGACCTTCAGGCCATGCGCGCGGCAGCCCGCCTCTTCGAGCGCATGGTGCCCGATGCGCGCCGCCTGAAACCCATGGAGGTGGTGGAGACGCTCGCCCGCTCCGTTTCCGTCGAGATGGATCTGAGGCTCGAAGCCGCTGCCGTCTCCGAGCTTGCCGAGAACACCAAGGACGATCCGGATTTTCGCGTGCCGAAGCCGGAATGGGATCTGACGGCCCGCGACGTGCTCACCACCACCTGGATCGACGGCCTCCGTCTCAACGATATCGAGGGCATCGAGCGCTCGGGCTTCGACCGCGAGGCGCTCGCGCGCACGGTGATCCAGTCCTTCCTGCGCCATGCCATACGCGACGGCTATTTCCATGCGGACATGCACCCCGGCAATCTGTTCGTGGATGCGGAAGGGCGCCTCGTCGCCGTCGATTTCGGCATCATGGGCCGTCTCGGCATCAAGGAGCGGCGCTTCCTCGCCGAGATCCTTCTCGGCTTCATCCGCCGCGATTACCTGCGCGTGGCACAGGTGCATTTCGAGGCCGGCTATGTGCCGCCGCACCATTCGGTCGAAGATTTTGCCCAGGCAATCCGCGCCATCGGCGAGCCGATTCACGACCGGCGTGCGGACGAGATCTCGATGGCGAAGCTCCTGACGCTGCTCTTCGAGATCACGGCGCTGTTCGATATGGCGACGCGCACAGAACTCGTGATGCTGCAGAAGACCATGGTCGTGGTGGAAGGCGTCGCGCGCACTCTCGACCCGAAACTCGATATGTGGACCACCTCGGAGCCGGTGGTGCGCGATTGGATCGAGCGCAATCTCGGGCCTCTGGGCCGCGTGGAGCAGGCAGGCCGAGGTCTCTGGACGCTCGCGGGCGTCATTGGCGATCTGCCGGAACTGGCCCTTCGCGCCGAGCGCGTCCTCAACCAGATGGAGGAGGTGACCGCCCGAGGCGTCTCTCTCAATCAGGAGAGTGTCGCGGCCATCGGGCGCGCGGAAGCGCGCGGCAACCGCTGGGGCGTGGCGGCCTTGTGGCTCGTCGCCGTCTCGCTGATGATCATGCTGCTGAGAGGTTTCGCATGACGGTGCTTTCCGGCAAACGCATTCTCCTCGTCATCGGAGGCGGGATCGCGGCCTATAAGTCCCTCGATCTGATCAGGCGCCTGCGCGAGCGCGGCGCATCGGTGCGCTGCATTCTCACCCATGGGGCACAACACTTCATCACGCCGCTGGCGGCCTCCGCCCTCACGGGGCAGCGCACGCACACGGATCTCTTCGACCGCGAGGACGAGGCCGATATCGGCCACATCAGGCTGGCGCGCGATGCGGATCTGGTGGTGGTCGCGCCCGCCACCGCCAATCTCATGGCAAAGATGGCCGGCGGCCATGCCGACGACCTGGCCTCCACGGTGCTGCTCGCCACCACGCTGCCCGTTCTGATGGCGCCCGCCATGAACGTGCGCATGTGGCTGCACCCGGCCACGCAGCGAAATCTGAAAACCCTGCAGGCCGACGGTGTTCATGTGGTCGGGCCGAACGAGGGCGCGATGGCCGAGGCCGAAACCGGTCCCGGCCGCATGGCCGAGCCGCTGGAGATCGCCGCCGCCGTGGAGCGTCTGCTGGCTCCCTCGGGCCCGCTTGCGGGAAGGCACGTGATCGTGACCTCGGGCCCGACGCATGAGCCCATCGATCCGGTGCGCTACATCGCCAATCGTTCGTCGGGAAGGCAGGGCCATGCGATCGCGAAAGCAGCGAGCGAGGCGGGCGCGCGCGTCACGCTGATTTCCGGACCCGTCGACCTGCCCGATCCCGAAGGCGTCACCACCGTGCATGTGGAGAGCGCGCGCGAGATGCTGGAGGCGGTCGAGAAGGCTCTGCCTGCCGATATCGGCATCTTCGCGGCCGCCGTCGCCGATTGGCGCGTGGCCAACGCGGGCGAGCAGAAGATCAAGAAGAAGGCCGGCGCCCTGCCTGATCTGTCCCTCACCGAAAACCCCGACATTCTCGCGACCGTCTCGCATCTCCCGCAGAACCGCCCCGCGCTCATGGTCGGCTTTGCCGCCGAGACGGAGAACGTGATCGAGCACGCCCGGCAAAAGCTCGCGAAGAAGGGCTGCGACCTCATCCTCGCCAACGACGTGTCGCCCGCCACCGGCGTCATGGGGGGCGAGAGCAACACGGTGCATCTCGTGACCCGGTCCGGCGTCGAGACCTGGCCGACGCTCTCGAAGAGGGAGGTCGCCGAAAGGCTCATCGCGCAAGTGGGCGCGATGATCGGGGGCAAGAAACCATGACGCATGTGCTACGAGTCCAACGCCTGGCCCACGGCGCGGACCTGCCCCTGCCGCGCTATGAAACGGCGGACGCTGCGGGCATGGACCTGATCGCCGCCAACCCGGCCGATGCGCCGGTGGTGCTGGCGCCCATGGAGCGCAAACTCGTCCCCACGGGCCTCGTCATCCAGCTGGAGCAGGGCTTCGAGGCACAGGTGCGTCCGCGTTCGGGCCTTGCTTTCAAGCACGGCGTGACGGTCCTCAACGCGCCGGGCACCATCGATGCGGATTATCGCGGCGAAGTGCAGGTGCTGCTCGTCAATCTGGGGGCCGAGTCCTTCACCGTCACGCGCGGCATGCGCATCGCGCAGATGATCGTCGCGCCGGTCACCAATGTGGAGGTGGTGGAGGTCGTTGCCGTCAATCACACGGTGCGGGCTGCAGGCGGGTTCGGATCGACGGGAATGAACTGAAAGGCACGCGATGAATTTTCTTTCTCGCCGCTCCCTGCTCGCAATCGCAGCCGTCACCGACATCGCGCTTCATGCGCGTCCCATGCCGGTCTCGGCGAAGGCACTCGCGGCCCGACACAATCTGCCGCCCCGTTATCTGGAGCCGGTGCTGCAGGCCTTGGTGAGGCAGGGAATCCTGAAGGGCGTGCGCGGTCCGCGCGGCGGGTACGAGCTTGCCCGCGAGCGGCGGCGCATCACCGCCGGAGACGTCGTGCGGATCGCCATGGCGGCACAGGAGGACGAGGGCAATTCGCCGGTTCCGGAATCGCGGCTTGCGGAAGCGGTGGTGGCTCCCCTCGTCTCGAAAGGGACGGAAGCCTTTCTGGCCGAACTCGACAAGGTCACGGTGGAGGATCTGTGCAACCGGGCTCAGGCCGAAGCCGTCGGCGAGCCGGCCATGCCGGCGGATTTTACAATATAGTATGTGAATTAAGGCAATTATCGACACTCGATGCGATAAAGACTAGAATCCTCCCGTTCTCATGGAGGATTTTTATGGCTGATACCCTCAACGCCTCGGACGCCAACACGAAGCCCGGCCGCGGCCGCATCTACGGCTCCATCACGGAAACCATCGGCAACACCCCGCTCGTGCGCCTCAACCGGTTGCCGAAGGAGAACGGGGTCGATGCGGAGATCCTCCTCAAGCTCGAATTCTTCAACCCGATTTCCAGCGTGAAGGACCGCATCGGTGTCAGCATGATCGACGCCATGGAAGCATCGGGCCGGATCGAGCGCGGCGCGACATTGATCGAGCCCACCTCGGGCAATACGGGCATTGCGCTCGCCTTCGTGGCGGCTGCCCGCGGTTATCGCCTGATCCTCGTGATGCCCGAGACCATGTCCGTCGAGCGTCGCAAGATGCTGGCCTATCTCGGCGCCGAGCTCGAGCTCACCCCGGGTCCGCAGGGGATGAAGGGCGCCATCGCCCGCGCCGAGGAACTGCTCAAGGAAATTCCGGGCTCCGTCATTCCGCAGCAGTTCAAGAACCCGGCCAACCCAGAGATCCACCGCAGGACAACCGCGGAGGAAATCTGGAACGACACCAACGGCCAGTTCGACGCCTTCGTGGCGGGGGTCGGCACAGGCGGCACCATCACCGGCGTTGCCCAGGTCATCAAGCCGCGTTTGCCCGACATGAAGGTGTTCGCCGTGGAGCCCGAGGATTCTCCGGTTCTCTCCGGCGGCCAGCCCGGCCCACACAAGATCCAGGGCATCGGCGCCGGCTTCGTGCCGGACGTGCTCGACCGCTCCCTCATCGACGGCGTGATCACCATCG
>DASRWK010000354.1:0-1828 GCA_035776715.1 Microvirga sp. | reverse complement strand
CTCAAGGTCGGTGTGCCGCTGGGCAGGCCGGACGCGGCCGACATGATTGTGGAAGCGGATCTGACAAAGGCCGGGATCGATCAGCTCATTCCGGGTTGGGTCAAGCCGGCAGGCAGGCCGGGCAAGCTCACGTTCACCATGAGCGACGGACCCGAGGCGGAAATCCGCGACCTGCAGCTCGACAGCGGTGCCGTGCAGCTGCGCGGAACCGCCGCCCTGTCCAAGGAGGGCGAACTCGAGCGGGCGGAGCTTTCCACGTTCAAACTCTCGCCCGGGGACGACATGCGCGCTCAGGTCGAGCAGTCCGGCAGCGTCTACAAGGTCACCGTTCGCGGCAACGTGGGCGACGCGCGGCCCTTCGTGAAAGGCCTCAGCTCGCAATCTTCGAGCAGGAACGGAAATGGGAAGGATTCGAAGGACTTCGATCTCGATCTCAGCTTGAACATCCTGACGGGCTACAACAACGAGGCGATCACCAACGCGGTCATCAAGGCCTCGATGCGCAAGGAGGTTCTCAGGCATCTCGAGATGAAGGGCCGTCTCGGCGCAACGAATGTCGCGGCCCGCACCGATACGCAGGGCAGGAACGGTTCCGTCATCATCGTCCAGGCGGAGGATGCAGGCGCGCTGCTGCGCTTCACCGACGTGTACAAGCGGATGGTCGGCGGCGACCTCATCATCAACATGGCGACCGGGGAGGGGCAGCAGCCCGGAATGCTGCTGCTGCGCTCGTTCACCCTGGTCAACGAGCCGGCCCTGCGCCGAATCATTCCGACCCAGACCCAGATGGTGGCCGGGCAGGACCGATCGGGCAATCCGCAGCTGGTGCGCGTGGACGTGAACGAGGTGACCTTTGCGCGGGCGCGGGCCGAGTTCACGCGCACGTCCGGCCGCATCGATTTCCGCGATGCGGCGATTTACGGCAACCAGATCGGTTTCACCCTCGATGGGTTCGTCGATTACAGCCGGGATCGGATGGACATCTCAGGGACCTTCGTTCCGGCCTATGGCCTCAACAATGTGTTTGCCAAGGTGCCGCTGTTCGGGCCCCTGCTCGGCGGCAGCCAGTACGAGGGCCTTTTCGCGGTCAATTTCCGTGCCGCGGGCCAGGCGAGCGCCCCCAATCTGACGGTCAACCCGCTTTCGGCGGTGGCGCCTGGTTTCCTGCGCAAGCTTTTCGGCGTGGGAATGGAGCCGCAGCGGAGCGATGCTCTGCCGGCGGTTCCCGATCGGTAGGTCTCGAGACATTTTGGCCTGCGAGAGGCGGTCTCTTCCGATCGGAAGGGCCGGGACCGATCCCCGGATCGAGTCCGGGGACGGCCATGGCACGGCAACGGCCTCCCACTTTCAGGACGGGGGCGACGGCAGGTTGCCGGCCTGATGACTATTCTCAGACGGCCCGCAGGAGCACGTGCTTCTTCTTGCCGAAGGACAGCTTGATCACGCCTTCGCCCGTGAGATCCGAGAGGCCGAGCGTGCCGCGCTCGTCGGAGACCGTCTGGTCGTTGACCTTGAGGCCCCCGCTCTTCACCTGACGGCGCGCCTCGCTCGATGAGGGTACGAGCTTCGCGTAATCCGGACCGAAGGCGGTGAGTACGCCGAGGCCTTCCTTGAGGACGCTGGACGGGACCTCGATGGTGGGCAGGCTTTCTGCGAGCGTGCCCTGCTCGAAGGTCTTCTGCGCCGTCTCTGCGGCGAGCTGCGCGGCCTCTCGGCCATGCAGCAGAGCGGTCACTTCCGTCGCCAGTACCTTCTTCGCCTCGTTGATCTCGGCGCCCTGCAAGGCGGAGAGCTTGGCGATCTCCTCCATCGGCAGGATGGTGAACAG